>JAUVIB010000392.1 GCA_030592985.1 Calditrichaceae bacterium
ACGCCGCGCAAACTGCCGCACAGAATCAGTCGGCCGGCGAGGCCGCTAAGGCCGCCCGACTCCTCGCCGCGCTGGCGAAACAGGCCCTCCGGCAGGCCAGAGCGATGGGAATGATGCCCGGAGCGATTCTTTTTATAGAATCGCAAGGGCAACAATTGTTTTAACAAATTTTGGTTATTTTTGAGAGAAAAAACGTGAAACTATCAGACAAGAAATATTTTAAAGAATATATAAAAATCATAGATAATCAAATTAATGTATTAATTGAACAATTCGATTTTTCTGATGACAAAGGGGATTTTGATTATTTAACAAAAGCATCTGCTGTATATTCTTCCAATATTGAAGGAAATAGTATTGACCTTAATTCTTTTATGAACTATCAATTAAGTAAACAAAAATTTAAAATTGGTGAAGAAATTGAAGAAATTGAAGATTTGATATCTGCATATAATTTTGCTCAAAAAAACGAATTAAATGAAAAGAATCTTTTAACTTGCCATGAAATTTTATCTAAAACATTATTAATAAAAAGTAAAAGGGGTAAATACAGGATAGAGCAGGTAGGGGTTTTTGGGAAAACCGGTCTTGCTTATATGGCTGTTGAACCGCAGTTCATTGATAAATATATGAAAATCCTGTTTGATGAAATTTACAATTTACTTAAATCTAATCTGAACAATATAGAAGTTTTTTATTATGCATCCTTAATCCATTTACGTTTTGTCCATATTCATCCTTTCAGAGACGGTAATGGAAGAATTGCCAGATTATTAGAAAAATGGTTTATCGTTGAGAAATTGGGAGAGCGGTTTTGGAAGATAGCGGCAGAAGAATACTATAAAAATAACCAACAGCAATATTATAAAACAATAAATATTGGAGTGAATTTTTATGAATTGGATTATAATAAATGTGTAGAATTTTTAACAATGCTGCCAAGTTGTTTGAAAAAGTAGTTTTAGATTACAAGAAGATTAATAGATATTAATTTATAAAGTAAAATATTAGTAGTAATTGAGGAAATAATGTCTGATAAAGAAAAAATAATTCAAAAAGATATTGAAATAGAAATGAAAGAGTCCTATTTGGACTATTCCATGTCTGTAATAGTTTCCAGGGCGCTTCCCGATGTGCGCGATGGTTTAAAACCTGTTCATCGCCGGATTCTTTACGGAATGCACGAGCTTGGGATGAGCCATAATAAAGCGTATAAAAAAAGCGCCCGTGTTGTGGGTGAGGTTCTCGGTAAGTATCATCCACATGGCGATAGTGCGGTTTATGATAGCATGGTGCGAATGGTACAGGATTTTTCATTACGATATCCCTTAGTTCAGGGGCAGGGAAATTTTGGTTCTGTCGACGGTGATTCCCCGGCTGCGATGCGGTATACAGAAGTTCGTATGTCGCGAATGGCAGAGGAGATGCTCTTAAACCTGAATAAAAATACCGTTAATACCTCCCGTAATTTTGATGATAGCATGGATGAACCGGTTGTGCTGCCGGCAGCGATTCCAAATTTACTAATTAATGGCGCATCCGGTATTGCAGTGGGTATGGCTACCAATATCCCGCCCCATAATCTCGAAGAAATCATTCAGGCTGTGAAAGCACAAATTGATAATCCGGATATTGATATTCTAGGTTTAATGAAATATGTTCATGGGCCGGATTTCCCTACGGGAGCTATTATGCATGGCGTTGACGGTATTAAGCAGGCTTATATGACCGGACGCGGCAAAGTTATTGTTAGGGCAAAAGTTGAAATTGAAGAACGACCCAATAATAGAGAAAGAATTATTGTCAGAGAAATCCCTTACCAGGTTAATAAGTTAAATTTAATTAATAAAATTGTTGAACTGATAAAAGATAAACGGGTTGAAGGTATTGCAGACCTGCGTGATGAATCAGACCGTGAGGGGATGCGCATCGTCATAGATCTAAAAAAAGACTATGATTCTCAGGTAATATTAAATACTTTATATAAGCATACACAACTGCAAAATACATTCAGTATGAATATGCTGGCATTAGTCAACGGCGCGCCACGGGTCCTGAATCTAAAAGAAATGCTGCAGGCTTTTATTGACCATAGAATTGAAGTTATTGTTCGAAGGACACAATATGATCTGGATGAAGCGGAAAAACGCGCACACATTCTTGAAGGATTGCGTATTGCCATTGATAATATTGATGAGATTATTGAGCTGATTAAAAAATCCAAAAATCCGGAAATTGCAAAATCCCGTCTGATTGAACGTTTCTCATTATCGGATATTCAAGCAAAAGCCATCCTGGAAATGCGTCTCCAGCGCCTTACAGGACTTGAAAGGGATAAGATTGAAAAAGAGTATCGCGAAATCATAGCGCTTATTGAGAAATTGAAATCCATTCTTGCCAGTAAAGACCTTCAATTTAATATTATTAAAGAAGAACTGGATGAGATATTGAAAAAATATGCAGATGCCCGTAGAACCATTATTGACACAACTTTTGAAGATCTTACTTTTGAAGACCTGATTGCGGAAGAAGATATGGTTGTAACTATTTCCCACAGCGGCGCTATTAAAAGAATTCCTATAAGCCATTATCGTACACAAAATAGAGGTGGAAGAGGCTCAATGGGGGCAAAAACAAAAGATGAGGATTTTATTGAACATGTTTTTGTTGCCGATACACATGATTATATCCTCTTTTTTACCGATTTTGGGAAATGTTATTGGTTAAAGGTTTATTCCATACCTCCTGCATCTAAAATTTCTAAAGGCAGACCGATTATTAACCTGATTAATATCTCAAAAGGGGAGAAAATCCGCGCTTTTATAACAGTGGAAAATTTTGAAGATGAAGGCTATGTTGTTATTGCCACTGAAAATGGTGTCATTAAAAGAACCAACCTTAAGGCTTTTAGCCGCCCGCGTAAAAATGGCATATTCGCTGTAAATATCAGAGAAAACGATCATTTGCTTGCAGCCAATCTCTCGGATGGTAAAAGTGATATTCTGTTTATTACCAAGAAAGGTAAAGCCATTCATTTCAATGAGACACAAGTTCGTGAAATGGGTAGAGGGGCTGCCGGTGTACGAGGTATCCGTCTTAAAGCTAACGATAAGGCCATCGCCATGGTCTCTGTAAAAGATGGACAGGAATTGTTAACTATAAGTGAAAATGGGTATGGTAAACGTACGAGCGTAGAAAATTTCCGTTTGCAGTCACGCGGCGGCAATGGTATCATTGCTATGAAAACGACTGAAAAGACCGGTGAACTTGTTGGCGCTTTGGAGGTAAGCGGGGAAGAAGATATGATGATAATTACTGATAATGGAGTCATCATCAGACAAAATGTAGCGGATATTAGTGTTATTGGCCGAAATACTCAAGGTGTAAAACTAATTCGTTTAGATACGAATGATAAGGTAAGCGCAGTAGCGCATGCACCGGCATTTGTTGACGACGAGGATAATAACGAAGAAGAGAATAGTGTCCTTCCAGGTGAAGTGTAAATGGGATTCTTCTATGTCAATAAAGAAATATTGATCTGTTTATAAATGAATTTATTCATGACTTTATTTGGTAACTAATATTATCATTCTTACCCCTTTCTGCCATTTCCCGGGGTTCATACAAAGGAAATCCAAAAAGGGGTAAAATCCGACAGGAATCTGTGACTACAGAATCCCCAAAATTACTTCTTCAATAAGACAATCCATTAAAATGTTCAGAAACTCTATCAATATACCTTAAATATTTTTAAAAGAGTGAATAAAAGTATTTTTAATCTATAAACCTTTGTTTATAGCGGACTATCGACTCTTCTCTAAA
>JAUVIB010000460.1 GCA_030592985.1 Calditrichaceae bacterium
AACATTTAGTCCCGCAATGGCGGAAAAAGTTTATTGACGGCTCCCGCCAACGGGGATATTCTCAATCTCTGGCGCAAACGCTTTGGCAAATGATTCAATCCTTTTCCGGCTACTCTTTCTGCAAACCTCATTCCGCTTCTTATGCGATGCTCTCTTTTACCAGCGCTTATCTAAAATCACACTTTCCGGCGGAATTTATGGCGGCCGTGATCAGCAACCAGGGAGGTTATTACTCTGCCTATGCCTATCTGAGCGATGCCCGTCGATTCGGAATTAACATCCTTCCACCACATATAAACCTCAGTGAACGCGCGTATAAAGGCAAGAAAGACAAAATACGTATAGGATTCATGAGTATTAATCGCTTACAGGATAAAGCCGTCGACAATATTTTAGAGACCCGAAAATCCGGTCATTTCAAATCTCTTGACGATTTTATATTCAGAACCGATATTGAATTTGCTGACGCCATGGCGCTGACCAAAGCGGGTTGTTTTACCGAACTCGAGCCACGCTTGTCCCATAAAGAGATTGCTTTTAAAGTCGCTTGTTCATGGCTAAATGACGAAAAAACGGCGCCCGCCTCTTCATCCTCTGTAAATACGCCTTTAAGTAATGAAGAAAAACGGCAGTTGGAAATTGAATCTTTCGGCTTCCCCATTTCAGAACATCCCTTGGACAGATATATGCCCATCTTTGGTCATAGAATTAAAAAGGCAAAAAATATTCCGCTTTATGAAGGGAAAATTATTACTCTGGCCGGAGTATATATTACCCGCAAAATAACTTCCACAAAAAAGGAAGAACCCATGGAATTTGTTACGTTTGAAGATGAGACGGATATTTACGAATGCGTCATGTTCCCTAAAGTATTCAATGAATTTTCCGACCTTTTAAATTGGGAAAAACTGTTTGTCTTACGGGGTGAAGTAAAAAAATCATTTGGTATTTACACGGTAATTATCGAAAAACTAACCAGTTTACAACAGATGATTGAAAAACTGAAAAAATTTTAAACATTTTTAAAAAATATTTGATTTTGTGAAAACAATAATTAATTTAGAAAAAAGTTGACGAAAAAATAAAATTTAATTTATATAAAGGATAAAAAAATGTCAAGTACACGATTAATTTTAATGGTTTTATGCATTTTCTGCTTAAATCTTAATGCTCAGGCGCCGGATACTGCCTGGACAAAAACTTTTGGCAGTCCCGGGTGGGATTTAGGTTTCTCAGTTTGTCAAACAGATGATAATGGATATATTATTGCGGGAATAATTAATGCTTATCAGCATGATATATGGATAATTAAAACAGATGCCGTTGGTGATACAATGTGGACTAAAACTTATGGTGAAGAAGGCGGAGACGCGGCCTGGTCCATCCAAAAAACTACTGATGGAGGATTTATTGTAGCAGGATTCAAACAAATTACAAACGGTGGGGCAAACTGGCTGCTAAAAACAGACTCTTCCGGCGATACTTTATGGACATGTACCTATGATACAGTTAATACTTTTCTTGAAGATGAAGACAGACATATAGCAGGTTGTGTACAACAAACTTTTGATGGCGGTTATATTATTACAGGCCCCTCAAAATTGGATGATGAAACAGGATTTGATTTTCTTTTAATAAAAACTGACGATAGTGGTATAGTAGAATGGCGTAAAACTTTTGGCGGGGATTCTACTGAAATATCAACTTTTGTTCAGCAAACATCTGATTTGGGATATATCCTTTCCGGTTATACCGGGGAATCTGGTGAAGACGTAGCATTATTGATAAAAACCGATTCAAACGGTGACTTATTATGGTCGGAAACATATACCTATGGAACAACTGAAAATCCTTATTTTGATCATTTTGATGAAATTAAAAGTGTAAAACAAACATCAGACGGGGGATTTATTTTTACAGGCACTGCAAGGCCTGATATACCTGATACAAGGAGAGTATGGTTAGTAAAATTAGATTTTAATGGTGACACGACCTGGACAAAAATTTATGGATATGGTGAAGTTACCGGAGCGAGTGATGTAATTGAAATTCCCAGTGAAGGATATGTTGTTGCCGCACATCTGGGTAAAGAGAGTGAAATGCATGATGGCTGGCTTATTAGAACAGATATGGCAGGTGATACATTATGGACATTTTTATTGGATAGCGAATATAGAAGTGAATTTACTTCTGTAAAACAGACAACAGATGACGGTTATATTGTTACAGGTTTTTATCAAACCCACCAGGGAGAGGATGAAGGAGATATGGACCTGGATGTTTTGCTTGTAAAAATAAATCCCGACCCAACCGGAATTCAGACAAAATCACCGCTAATGCCAAATAAATTTCATTTGTCACAGAATTATCCAAATCCATTTAATCCAAGTACTTCAATAAATTTTAATATTCCGAAAGGAAGTCAAGTAAAATTAAAAATCTTTGATATATTAGGCAGAGAAGCTGCCACATTAATAAATAAAAAAATGCCGGCAGGAAAACACACGATATACTTTAACGCAAACGAGTATGGTTTAGCTAGTGGAATTCTATTCTACAAATTAGAGACAAACAGCCATCAAGAAATTAAGAAAATGCTTTTAATAAAATAACATAGCAGAATTGACTAATTAAACAATAATTGATAATGTAACCAACATTAACCATTTTAAGAGTTTATCATGAAAAAATTATTAGTATTATTAATCCTATTTTCCTTTGTTAATGTCCAGGCACAAAATGTGGAAAAGAAATATCCTGAACATCATCTCGGTTCAAAAGTGAAAGTAACTTTAGAATCTACATCCAAACCCAGTAAGTATAACAAAAATTTATTGGAATCCGAATTAATTTTAACTATAGGCAAATTAAAACCTTTATATAATATGGAAGTCGGTAATAAACAGGGTGGAAATTATTTAATTCTAAACTTTTATTTTGATGATTTGGATTCTTTTAATAATTGGTATAAAAGCGAGAGAATTCAAAAAATATTTAGCGCTATAAAAAAAGAAGTTGGAGAATATAATATTAAACTTATGTTTTCTAAAATAAGTTATTATACTAACCTGGACAAGCCAGAACCAACCAAGTAAATTTCATCGCTGAACTTGGATTCAAGACATTATAGTTTGTCATTCCCGAACGCTTCT
>JAUVIB010000181.1 GCA_030592985.1 Calditrichaceae bacterium
AGATAAGTATTAACAGATTCAGCTGCCTGACGTCCGTGATAAATAGCCCGTACAATTAAAGAAGCGCCCGTATTGGCGTCTCCTGCGGTAAAAACACCTTCCATTGAAGTTTGATAGAGATCATCACTATGGATATTACCACGTGAATCAAATTCTAATTTGAGGTCTTGCAAGAGACGGTTATGTTCCACATGGATAAAGCCCATGGATAGAAAGACCAAATCAACATCAAGAGTGAAATCAGTACCTTTAATTTCCCTGATAACCTTAGCACCATCTTTTTCATCTACCCAATTAATACGCGCAAGGTTCACTTTTTTAAGTGTTCCATTTTCTCCTGTAAAAGATTTGCTTAAAATATTCCAATCCCGTTCACAACCCTCCTCATGAGAGGATGAAGTTCGTAAAATATTGGGCCAGTTAGGCCAGTCAGGATTCCAGGGATCATTCCATTCCTGCGGTTTGGGCATAATTTCAATCTGATATACCTTTTTAGCGCCCTGCCTGTTGGCTGTTCCCACACAATCCGACCCCGTATCGCCGCCGCCGAGAACCAGCACATTTTTACCTTTTGCCGAAATAATGTCCGCTTCAGGGATCAATCCATCTACATACATATTGGATTTTTTAAGATACTCCATGGCAAAATAGACACCTTTAAATTCTCTGCCCGGCACATGGAGATCACGCGCTTCACCTGCGCCTGTAGTAATCAATATTGCATCGTATCGTTTACGCAGATAGCGCGCCGACAGGTCCTCACCTATCTCCACATCCGGACGAAAACGGACTCCTTCCGCCATCATCTGTTCTAAGCGGCGATCAATTATTCTTTTTTCAAGTTTAAAATCGGGTATACCATAGCGCAGTAAACCTCCCATTTTTGCTGATTTTTCATAAAGAACAACATAATGTCCCATGCGTCTAAGCTGCTGTGCCGCCGCTAGTCCGGCTGGCCCGGAACCAATAATTGCAACACTTTTACCGCTTTCCTTTTCAGGAGGTCTCGGTTTCACCCATCCCTCTCGAAAGGCCTTTTCGATAATGGCCAGTTCAATTTGTTTGATGGTTACCGGACTATCATTAATGGATAAAGTACAGGCTGTTTCACAAGGCGCGGGGCAAACTCTACCGGTAAATTCAGGGAAGTTATTGGTCATCTCTAACCGTTCATAGGCTTCATGCCATAAATCACGATAAATAAGGTCATTCCATTCCGGAATCAAATTCATTACCGGACAGCCAAAAGATGTATGACAAAAGGGCGTTCCACATTCCATACACCTCGCACCCTGTATGGAGAGCTTGCTCGATTTAAGCGACGTACTAAACTCCTTATAGTGTTTAACTCTGCCTTTTACAGGCTCTTCACTGTAAGTTAGTCTCTTATATTCTAAAAATCCTGACGGTTTCCCCATTTAAAACACCTCCTCTGTCATGGCCACGTTATCTTTCGTACCGTATTTCTGCTCTGCCATTCTCTCTAATGCTTTACGATAATCAATGGGCATAACCTTTACAAAATAGGGCAGCATCTCTACCCAGTTTTCTATGATATGTTTTGCCATAGGACTATCGGTATATTGTATATGATTTTTGATATATAATTCCAGAAAATCAATATCAGCTTTTTCATTAACCGGTTCAATGTCTACCATTTCAAGGTTACAACGTGTATCGAACAATTGAGTTTCATCCAATACGTAAGCAATTCCACCGCTCATACCCGCAGCAAAGTTCACTCCGGTTGATCCAAGAACAATCACCCTGCCCCCTGTCATATATTCACATCCATGATCGCCGACGCCTTCCACAACCGCTATGGCGCCGCTGTTGCGCACACAAAAACGCTCACCTGCACGGCCGTTTATATACGCTTCGCCGCTGGTTGCCCCGAAAAGATTTACATTTCCGCTAATTATATTTTTGTGCGGCAAAAAAGTAGAACCATCTGGAGTTCGCACAATTAGCTTTCCGCCGGACAAACCTTTTCCAAAATAATCATTGGCGTCTCCTTTGAGCGTAAAAGTAATTCCCGGCGCCAAAAATGCTCCGAAACTTTGCCCTGCGCTGCCGTCAAAATTTATTTTCAATGTATCCTCAGGTAGTCCTTTTGAACCATATTTTTTTGAAATTTCAGAGCTTAAAGTCGCGCCCACGGTACGGTTATTATTTTTTACAATCTGGTTGAATTCCATCTTTTTAGCGTTGCTTATTGCATCGGCAGCTTTGCCTATCAACTGCTTATCGAGCGAGAGCGAAAAATCATGCTCCTGAGGCCGGATACAGCGATTAGGAATTTGTCCTGTTTTATCGGCATTATATAAAACCTTTGAAAAATCAAGGCCTTTTGCTTTATAATGATTAACAGCGCTATCCATTTCAATCATATCAACCCGCCCAACCATCTCATCAAAACTTTTAAAACCAAGTTCTGCCATGTACTCGCGCACTTCTTCCGCAATAAAACGCATGAAATTAACAATATTCTCCGCTTTACCTCTAAACCGTTTTCGCAATTGGGGATCCTGTGTGGCCACACCAACCGGACAAGTATTCAAATGGCATTTACGCATCATAATACAACCCATTACAACCAAAGCGGTTGTTCCGAATCCAAACTCTTCCGCCCCGAGCATTGCGCCGATAACAACATCCCTGCCGGTTTTAATCTGCCCGTCAACTTGAATTTTGATACGATCGCGCAATTTATTTAAAACCAATACCTGCTGGGTTTCAGATAGACCGATTTCCCAGGCAGAACCGGCATGTTTGATCGATGACAATGGAGATGCCCCCGTTCCGCCGTCACTTCCGCTAATCAATACCATATCAGCTTTGGCTTTGGCAACGCCGGCAGCCACCGTTCCAACGCCAACTTCGGCCACCAGTTTAACCGAAATACGGGCATCAGGATTGGCGCTTTTCAGGTCGAAAATCAATTGTGATAAATCTTCTATGGAATAAATATCGTGATGCGGCGGCGGTGAAATCAACATAACTCCCGGGGTTGAATGGCGCACTTTGGCAATCATTTCATCCACCTTAAAACCGGGAAGTTGTCCGCCCTCACCCGGCTTTGCCCCCTGAGCCATTTTTATCTGAAGTTCCTCTGCATTTATTAAATAGTCGCTGGTAACGCCAAAACGGGCCGAAGCAACCTGTTTGATTTTACTTTTTGCCGAATCACCATTTGGCAGTTTATTATAACGGGATTCATCTTCTCCTCCTTCACCGGAATTACTTTTTGCTCCAATCCTGTTCATAGCAATCGCCATGGTTTCATGGGCTTCCTTACTGATTGAACCGAAGGACATGGCCGATGTAACGAACCTTTTTACGATGGATTCAACCGGCTCCACCTGTTCAAGGGGAATAGATTTTCCATTTTTTATTTTAAATAAACTGCGTAATGTACAAAGATAGCGGTTTTTATCATTAATTTCTTTGGTGTATTCTTTAAAAACAGCATAATCTCCTGTATTAACCGCTTTTTGCAGCAAGACAATTGCTTCCGGACTAAAAAGGTGTTTTTCCTCTTTTTGTCTGAAACTATATTTACCGCCTGATTCGAGTCTTTTAGGACTATTTTGTATTTTCTTAAAGGCATTAATGTGACGTCTTAAAACATCCTGTTCAACAACTTTTACACCAATTCCGCTTATTCGTGTTGCCGTCCCGGGGAAATAGGTACTAACAAAATCTTCTGACAAGCCGATAACTTCATAAGTTTGAGCGAAACGGTAGCTGCGTAAAGTTGAGATACCCATCTTGGACATCACTTTTAGCAAACCTTTGTTAACAGCGGTTATATATTGTAGCGTCGCTGAAGATTGAGTAATACTTTTATCCAAATATCCACGCTTTCGCAGGTCTCTAATCGTTTCAAAAACAAGATACGGATTAATAGCGCTGGCGCCGTATGAGATTAAGGTAGCAAAATGATGGATTTCACGCGCCTCTCCCGTTTCTAAAATGAGAGCGGTTAAACGCCGTTTGCCACGCCTTATCAAGTGATGATGCACTGCTGTTACCGCAAGCAAAGCAGGAATAGGCGCTTTTTCCGGAGATATTTCACGATCACTTAAAATAATCATGGAGTATCCCTGATCCACTTTATCCTCAACATTAAGACATAAACGTACAACACCCTTTTCTAACCCTCTTGTTTCGGCGTCAAAGACCATAGGAACACTGCAAACACGGAAATCATCGATTTTCGAATTTTTTAACATTACTATATCGTCATTGGTTAATGTGGGATGATCTAATTTCAGCTGACGGCAGTGCTCCGGCGTCTCTTCCAGCACATTGCCCTGGCGTCCAACAAAGCTCGATAGCGACATAACAAGATTTTCGCGGTATGGATCAATCGGCGGATTGGTGACCTGGGCGAATATTTGCCTGAAATAGTTGTAAATAAGCTGCGGTTTATCCGACAAAACTGCCAGGGCGGTATCGTTTCCCATTGAACCGATAGGTTCTTGAGAATTTTTCACCATGGGCAGAATAATCATTTTCAAGTCTTCAAGTGTATAACCGAAAGTCCTCTGCCGTAAAGCCAGCGTTTCTTTATCAAACTCGGGTTTACGCGGAACCTGAAACAGGCCTTTTAATTCGAATTTATTCTCTTCAAGCCAGCGCCGGTATGGTTTCCACCGTGAAACGGCGGCCTTAATTTCATTATCACGAACAACCCGTCCTTTTTCCGTATCAACAACAAACATTTTTCCCGGTGATAATTTTCCTTTTTCCAGTACATCTGCCGGATCAATATCAAGGACGCCGGTTTCAGAAGCCAGCACAACTTTACCGCTTTTCGTAATTGTATAGCGGCCCGGACGTAAACCATTACGATCCAAATATGCACCGATCTTTTTACCATCGCAAAAAGTGAGCGCGGCGGGGCCGTCCCATGGATCCATAATTGACATGTGGTATTCGTAGAAAGCCCGTTTATCCTGACTGATATGATATTTTAAACCAAACGCTTCCGGAACCATCATCATCATCACATGCTCCATACTGCGCCCGCTTTGATGCAGGAGTTCAAAGACATTATCAAAAGTAGCGGAATCACTGGCATTGGGATTTATTAACGGAAATAATTTATTGATATTCTTCCCAAATAATGAAGACGCAATTGTAGGATCGTGAGTAATAACCTTATTGATATTTCCACGCAAAGTATTAATCTCTCCATTATGAGCAATATAACGAAAGGGCTGGGCCAACGGCCATGAGGGGAAAGTGTTGGTACTATAACGCTGATGGACTAAGGCCATAGCGCTGATAAAATCTTTATTTTTTAAATCAGGGAAAAAATCTAAAACCTGCGACGCTACAAACATTCCTTTATACACAATAATATTAGCAGAAAGCGATGAAATGTAGAAATCATCCATACCTAATCCATGACGCTCTGCCTCTTTTTCCAATACCCGGCGTAAAATATATAATTGACGTTCAATGGAAACGGATTTATATTTATATTCAACAAACAATTGCCAAAAAGAGGGCATGGAACTTATTGCTATTTCACCGAGTGATTCGGGGTTTACTGGCACTTCACGCCAACCGATTAAACTGACTTTTTCCTTTTCCAGGACATATTCAACTATTTTACGACTTTTCGCTGCTTCCTTTTTATCCGCTGATAAAAAAAGAAATCCGACGCCGTATTCTCCCTGCTGCGGAAGTTCAAAATCAGTTACTTTGCGAAAGAATTTGTCAGGAATCTGTAAAAGTATACCCGCTCCATCGCCGGTTTTTTGGTCGCCGCCAATAGCTCCCCGGTGTTCAAGATTACAAAGGATAGTTATACCTTCATCTACAATTGCATGATTTTTGTCACCGTTTATATTTGCCACAAAGCCCACACCACAGGCATCGTGCTCATAAAAAGGATCGTATAATCCCTGTTTTTTTAACCCCATGTTCTACCTTCCGGGTATATTAAGTAATTAAGAGTATCAGAATTTCTCTATAGCGCCAAAGGCATGGCTTTGCCAGAGTCCCTTGGACAATATTTTTGTATTTTTCAGTTAATAAAGAGAATAACTAACAAGGATTAACGATTTTTGTAGTTATTACTTCATAATTCCTTGTTCTTTGTTGGATATTAAATTTTTATCATTAATTTTTTTTTACTATGTTCTTAATTTTTTATAAAATAAAAAAGAATTAGTTCCTCCCGCGTCTGAGGCGGAGGCGTAGCACAGCGACTAAGTTGGAGGCAGGCGTAAAAAAACCAAATTAGGGACATAACCCTCAAATTAAGGGCTTAATATTAGCTATTTCGCACCGAATAATATTGTACCCTTTAACCAGGGAAACATGAAAAAACCGCCGCCCATATCTTCTAAAGGACGTATCCCTCCTAATTCCCAAGCCATTTTCCCACTTCGGAAACGTACTCCAATGGACATTAACCCGTTAAAGTCTGAATTCATAGCCTCCTTGGAATTAGTATACTCCAGAAGAAGCGACGTCCCTTTACTCAAATTTATCGTTCCACCCAACATAAAAACCGGCTCTACATTACTAAAATCACTCACTGCGCCTATTCCGAGATGGAAGGCATTATAGTTATTTCCAAAGCTAAAAACATTACCAAAAGCAATGAGGCTGTTTTCTATATCAATTAACGGCATATAAGTGGCATATAGAGCTCCTGAAAAATACTCGGAAC
>JAUVIB010000495.1 GCA_030592985.1 Calditrichaceae bacterium
AAGCAAGCGGGTTTCCCACGGGGGAAGGTGTGGGGCGGATTGGTTTGACGATCTATCCCGGGAATAGCAAAATCATTTATGCTTTTCTTGATAATCAATTCAGACGGGAAGAAAAAGAGAAAAAAGGGTTAAGTAAAGATGTTTTAAAGAATATATCTGCAAATAAATTATTACAGTTTGATAGTGATAAAATTAATGATTTTCTCGATAAATATCACTTTCCCAAAGAGTTTAATGCCGATACGATAAAATTGTTGATTAGGGAAAACAGTATCAAACCATCGGCCCTGGTAGATTACATCGAAGATGCCAATACCATGCTTTTTGATACTCCGGTGATTGGCGGGGAAGTATATCTTTCGGAAGATGGAGGAATAAGCTGGAAAAAAACACATAAAGGATTTCTCGATAAACTGATATATTCGTATGGTTATTATTTTGGTAATATTAAGGTTTCTCCCTTTAATAAAGATATGGTCTATCTGCTTGGCGTACCTTTAATAATTTCCAAAAACGGCGGTAAGACTTTTAAATCCATTAATGGCGATAATGTGCATGTGGATCATCATGCTTTATGGATTAGTGATAAAAGAGAAGGCCATCTGATTCTGGGAAATGACGGCGGCATTAATATATCTTATGATAACGGGGAAACCTGGATTAAGTCAAACTCCGCGCCGGTAGGACAGTTCTATACCGTTGCCATTGACATGGAAAAGCCCTATAATGTTTATGGCGGTCTGCAGGATAATGGCGTTTGGTATGGTCCGCATACAGCACAGATGAATCGCTCCTGGCAGGCGTCAGGTAAATATCCGTTTGATTGGATCATGGGTGGTGATGGAATGCAGGTGGCGATTGATACAAGGGATAATAATACGGTTTATACCGGATATCAATTCGGGAATTATTATCGGATTGATAAAAAAACCGGTAAACAAAAATATATCACACCTAAACATAAACTGGGAGAGCGTCCGCTGCGCTTTAATTGGCAGACGCCCATTTGTCTATCCAAACATAATCAGGATATTCTTTATCTCGGATCACAAAAACTTCACCGTTCCTTAGATAAAGGTGAGCATTTTAAGATTATATCTGCTGATTTAACTAAAGGCGGCAAAAAGGGAGACGTCCCTTATGGTACGTTAACCAGTATTGATGAATCACCGCTAAAATTCGGGTTAATATATGTTGGCAGCGATGATGGGTTAGTTCATATTTCTCAGGACGGCGGTTTTTCCTGGCAAAAGATATCGGATGAGCTGCCGCAGGATTATTGGATTAGCCGCGTTACGGCTTCATCTTTTGACACTTCTTTAATCTATATTGCTCTCAATGGATATCGCTGGGATAATTTTGACGCTTTGCTTTATAAGTCGGAAAATTATGGAAGAACCTGGCAAAGAATCGGTACAGATCTGCCACAGGAGCCGATTAATGTTATCAAAGAAGATCCGCATAATAAAGATATTTTATATGTAGGCACGGATCATAGTTTATATATTAGTTTAAACGGCGGAAATGACTTCATGGTATTTTCCAAAAATTTACCTGCCGCCCCTGTTCATGATCTGATTGTTCATCCGCGGGATAGGGATTTAATTATAGCAACACATGGCCGCTCTATTTATGTTGCTGATATTGATAATATTGAAAAACTATCTGACGATTTAATGAATAAGCCCATTCATTTTTTTGAACTCAAATCACTGAAATTTAATGATAATTGGGGGAATTATTCCTTCGGTTGGGGAGAGCCGCGGGAGACCAAAATAACTCTGAGTTTTTTTGTAAAGGAAACCGGCACCGCTTTTATTACCGTTAAAGACAGTTTGAAAAATATTTTATATAAAACTTCATTAAGTTGTGATAAAGGGTTAAATTTTATCGAATACAATCTATCTGTTGATAAAAATTCGTATCAAAAATATTTAGAAACAAAGAAAGTCGGTGAAGAGAAAGACCGCGATAATCATAAATATTACATTATACCGGGTAATTATGAAGTTGAGATTGAAATAAACGGTAATAAGGCCGCGCAAAAACTGACCATTGATAAGATTAATAAAATAAGCCGTAAAAAAGTAAAAAAGATTCCATAATGATTGTTGTATTATAAGAATATAGATTTACAAATTAATTAATGTTACAGAGTAACCGGATTGTAATTCAAATATGTCATTTCGACCGAAATCCCAATGCTTTTTATTGGGATGAAAGGAGAAATCTTACCCTATACAATTTAAGATTTCTCCTCACTTCGTTTGTCGAAATGACAGACCTGATTTTTATACATTATGCCATAATTTTTGAAATTCCGATGATAGAATATAGTAGTGAAAAGGAACAGGTAAAATGAGTAGAAAACAGTTTATTGTTGGAGAAAAGGATATTTATCTTAATGATATTCGTTTTTTTCTTGAAGATTTTCCTGAAATTATCCTTCATGAAGATATTAAAGATAAAATTATTTCAAGTAGGAAAATTATTGACGATATTGTTAATTCTTCTAAAACGGTTTACGGCGTCAATACCGGATTTGGAAAGTTTGCCGATGTGCATATTGAAAAAGAAGAGACGGCTGAGCTGCAAAGGCGCCTTGTATTAAGCCACGCGGCCGGTGTGGGAAATTCCATGCCCATTGACATTATAAAATTAATGATGTTGTTAAAAATTAAAAATCTTTCCCAGGGATTTAGTGGTGTGCGTTTAGAGCTTGTGCAACTGTTGGTTGAAATGTTAAATAATGACATC
>JAUVIB010000047.1 GCA_030592985.1 Calditrichaceae bacterium
AATCCAAATTATCGTTCCGGGCTTTATATTCAGTGTAAAATTTCAGTTGGATTTATACTATATTAAATAATAAACCGGTGATCTTTTTTGCTTAATTTTACAATTAACTACAAGGGAGAGTCCAGCGCTATGTTGGTAAATGGATAGACTAAAACATGCAAAAGAATGGATGCCCGTAAGAACCATCTTTTCCAACTCAGATGGGTAGCAACATAAGTTATATATTAATCAGAGACTAAAAAAAACAATATCAAACTAAAAGTTTTTTTGGAGAGTAAAACAGTGATTATCCGGAAAAAGTTTTTAAATATCTTAGGATATTTCTCAATTCATCATCGATTGGTGAATTGAAATTTGTTTTAATATGCAAATTATAAACATGATCATAATGTCCGGATTTCAAATTAAGGCGCAAAGGAGCGTCACTTAATTTACAGATATATGAACAAATTGTATCATGATGAATATTAAGGTCAACAACCAAATCAAACTTTAATTTGTGTATATTTTTTAAATATTGATTATTCGGAACTCCGAGCCAATTGATATCGTTTTTCCTCAGACTACTACGGGTAAAAGTTGATACCTGAATATTTGGATAAATATTATACAATCCGGATATAAAAGATTGCAAACTTTTATCATCAATAGAATTTATTGGTTTAATTACCAAAATTTGTTGAATGGATTTCAACTTTTCGGAAAAATCACAAAGTTTGTTAGTCTTTTTTATTGCTTTTAAATTAAAATCAAGATATTTCTCAAGCAGAAGCTCTTTAATTTTTTCTTTCACTTTTTATCCTTCTCAATATTTTTTATATATTCCAGATAATTTTTAAGCTGCTTTTCTCTACCCATTTCTGTAGGTAAGTAATAATTTCTATTCTTTACTTCATTTGGGAAATACTCCTGTACAGCATAGTGATAATGGCAATCATGAGGATATTTATATTCAGCGCCATAATTTAAATTCTTCATTAGTTTAGTGGGAGCATTTCTAAGATGCAAAGGGACCGCCGGAGATCTACTCTCCTTAACTTCTTGTTCAGCCGCTTTAATGGCCAGGTAAGCGGCATTACTTTTGGGAACAGAGGATAGATATGTTACAGTTTGAGATAAAATAATCCTGGCCTCAGGCATTCCGATTTTATGAACAGCATCAAAACAGGCATTAGTAAGAGATAGTGCATACGGTTCAGCATTGCCTATATCTTCCGAGGCAAGTATAATTAATCGACGGGCAATAAAGGTGGGATCTTCGCCGCCTTGAAGCATTCTGGCAAGCCAATAGGTAGCGGCGTCCGGATTACTTCCACGTATACTTTTAATGAAAGCAGAGATAGTGTCATAGTGATTGTCACCTTTTTTATCATAATAAAGAGGGTTTTGAGCCGCAGCCTGTTCAACGATCTTATCACTTATGACAATCAGATTGTCTTTTTTACTTGCAAGTGAAAAAGTAATTTCCAGCAAGTTTAATGTTTTGCGGGCATCACCACTTCCATAATGGATAAGCGCATCCATCCCATCAAGTTGGAACTTGAACTCTTTTAAGAAAAAATCCGTTTTTATAGCATGTTCAATAATTTTTTTTAAGTCTTCAGGCAGCAGGGCTTCAAGTTTTAGAACTTGACAACGAGAAAGTAAAGGCGCATTTATTTCAAATGAAGGATTTTCTGTAGTAGCGCCTATCAGAGTAATTATTCCTTCTTCAACAGCATTAAGCAAGGCATCCTGCTGTGCTTTATTAAAACGGTGGATTTCATCAATAAACAGAACCGAGCGTTTATTATGATATTGAATCTGTTCCGATGCTTCTGAAATAATCTCTTTAACTTCTTTAACACCGGAGGAAACAGCAGAAATATTTGTAAATAAATAATTAATCTCTTTGGCAAGTAAACGGGCAACGGTGGTTTTCCCCACACCGGGTGGTCCCCATAAAATCAATGATGGAAGATAATTATTTTTTAACTGGCGTATTAATGGTGATCTTTTTCCAATAAATTTCTTATTTCCCACAACAAATTCAAGAGATTGTGGACGGCAGCGTTCCGCAAGTGGCTGCTGCAGAGAGAGCTCTTTTTTATATTCAAAAATATTTGCTGGTTTTTGCGGCATAATTATTTTCTTATTGAATAACTACTTTCCATAAAGTTAAAAAAGCTGTAGTGTTCTCATTTGTAGAAATACGTAATTTATTATATCCTTTGTGCAATAGATTGTTTATTATAAACTCTTCATACTTAGATTCATTTAATTCACTTTGTTTATATCGGGCAGTAAGATTCCTTTTGTAAATCCGATTATTTATTACAATTTTATAGGATGAATTACCACGCACTGCTAGGGGATATTTCTTTCCGGAATTATAAATATATAAACGTAACTTTATCGGATAAGAAAAGTCAATATTGGTTGGTATATTAAAATTTAGCTCTATTGCGTCCGATCCGGGAGGATTCCTATATTGAAAAGCATATCCAAGAGACCAGACTTTTATTTCCCCATTATCTATATCTATGATATCAGGCCCACGGCTATCACTTCGAATGAAGAGCCCTTTCTCACTTAAGTAACCCATGTTTATGCTGCCGCTTGTTACATCAGGAATGACTTTATTAGGTGTGAACTGAATATAAAAATCCCTTTTATAGGTAAAATAAAAATCAGATTCACTATTATCTCCAATTACAATTTCCAGTGGTTTCGGTGGTTTATGATTCTCTATTTCTCCAAAACGAACCGTATGTTTACCTAAGGGTAACGAAACTCTGGCTATCCCTGTACCCACTTTTTTGTCATCAATGAAAATATCTCCTTTTACCGGAGATGTATGGATTCTAACCATATGAAATAAGCTGGTTAAAATAAAATTTACTTGAATATTTTTATTATTTTTTCCCAATTTTATGAGTTTCTCTTCGGGATATACGTTGTAGCCTTCTTTTTCGATACGTAATAAATGTTGTCCGAAAGGGATCCTTTGAAAAACATGATCCGTTTTATGATTTGTTTTCTTTCCGTCAAGATATATAAAAGCATTATTTACATTTGAATTTATTTCAACAATACCCAATTGAACTTTTTTAATTCTTGATGACGATTTTTTTGTCAGATTTTCCGAAACTAATCTAAAAGATATATCCAGCGTATCGCCTGGATTAACAGCGATGTTTTGTTCAGATGGAATTGCATCATAATCTTCTTTTTCGATGGAAACTAAATGTTTACCGGTTGGAAGAATAAACTGTGAATTGACCGAAAGTGCACCTTGGAATTCATTGTCAATAAATATGTTTGCATCATCAAAAGTAGATTTAATACGGACAACACCGTAATTTTTTAACTCTTTTGGTTTCAATTTAAAGGAAACAAAGATTGAATCATCAGGCTTTAGATTTATAATATTCATAGCTGGTGTTATAGTATATTCTTTGCTGACAAGAGATATGGCGTATTCTTCGGGTAATAGGGTAAAAGGTTTATTTGGCTGAAATCCAATTGCCACTTTTTTATTAATATATAAATCTGCCTTTCCCTTATCAAGAGTAACAGTAAGATATGCTTTTTTTATATCCGGTTTTTGAATAAAAAAATACCAGATAAAAAACAAGGGGATTAGAATAGCTAAACCCATTAATATCCGGCGATAAAAAATTTGCCATGAAGTTCGTATCTCTTCCATAAATTCATCTTGGTTCAACGCTTCCTCTTTGGTCATCCATTTTGCTTCGCTAAGATGATTAATATATTTTTTATATCCCGGCATTTTTCTGTAAAAACGGTCCGTTTCCTCTTCTAATATCTTTTTTTCTAAATCGCTGATATTTTCTTTTGGCTTTTTTTTCTCCTCCTCTAAGAGGGTTTTAAAATTTTTAATTCGTTTTTGTGCATTATCTTCAAGTTCTTGTCTATAAATCTCCATTGTATTTTTTAACTTTTCGGAAATACTCTTCGGAACAGACCTTTTGACAGACAACCTATTAAAAAAACGTTTTAAACGGTTGCTTTCATCGATATAATACTCATAACTCTCGGCAATTTCCGGAGCAGTTAGCCAGCGAATTTCACCAAGATGGTTTAGGCATCTTTGAAATTCAGAATGTGTACCATACACTTCCTCTTCAATTTGCTGTTTTATAATTTCTTCCCATAAAACAGATTCATTAATTCTTACCTTATCTGCGTGAGCATCTTGACTCTCAGTTTCCGGTTTCCGGCGCCTCTCTAATTCTTCTTCAAGTTGGTGTCGGATTTTCCCCCTGAGCTCTTTTTCATTTAATTCTGTCATAAGCTAATTACCTGTTACCAATTTGTTAAGTATTCAAAACGGAGTTCTTTTTCTTTATCCGCTTCGATATGAATGATAAACTTTAGATTTTTCGCTGTTTTTTCTGTTAATTTAATATTACTATTAAGCAATTCCACCTGTTGATAAGGATTAATCTGTTCGATTACTTCCACATCAACAGCAGATTTTTTATGATTCCTGATTTTATAGGTAATCTCCTGTAACAATGATCTCTTGGTCGGTCTTTTTGAAGATGTTACACTTCTTTCGGAAGCGATATCAAAAGCTTTACCAATTTCAATTTCAATCTTTTCATCTTTCGGTGTGTGTTTTATTCTATTCTCACCAATGAATTCAAGGTCGTCGCCATCGCTTTTATATAAGCGGATAGTACCGGCCGGCAGCGGAATACCAAGATTATTCTTTTTTGAATTATTCAAAATTACAACAACTGCAGTTTTATCGCTTTTATAGCTATGAATTTGATATTTTTTTATAACCTTTGCCGATGTTTCCGGGAATAACTGAATCTGCTTAATTTGATTATTCTCAATATCGGTTTTACGTTGAAGTGAATATAGATGATATTCAAAAAACGATTTCTCACTAAATCCAGATTCATCAGCCATAGCCATAACAGGCCGCGAAACGGATTTTCGCTTATAACGATAAGAATCCTGCCGTAAAATATTAAGGTCGCCGGCCATCAGCTTTAATTTCACATCTTTATATGTCTTACCACTGGTATTATTTATGGTTACCCAGGACGCTAATTTTAATTGAGTATCATTTTCATTGAGCATTCCCACATAATCTGCATGCCACTTAAGTCCTTTGCTTAGATAGGAAATATGCGCCTGATGTTTCGCAGTTTTGGTTGACTGCAGTTTCCAGACAAGCGTTGGCTTGGTAATAAAAGAAGTTTCTTGTTTGGCAAAATCCTTTAATAAAATTCTCTGTCTATCATTTCTGCTAATAATTGTTAATTCATTATTCGTATCTAACAACATGATATTACTTCCGGAAAATGAAAGTAATTTACCATTTAGTGGTTTTTCATCCGGAGAAACAATCCAGATTTCCTGATCTAATGATTTAGCAAGTGTTTTATCCATATTAATCAGATCATATTCATAATTCTGTTCCAGAACATCAAAAGAATGGTTTTTACTCTCTATTAAAACAGATGAAGGGATAATATCACTGGGAATATCCGTTAAATCATAATTTTGAATTCCTTTATTTAGGGAGAATATTCTTTTTTCCCTGATTAATCCAATGTTTGAATTACTTATCGTAATTGACAGATCCTGTCCAAAGAGAGAGGTTATAGAAAAAATGATAAAAACAAAGATATAATTATTTAAATTTCTCATAATTTAATCTCACTTTTTTTAGATTTTCCTGAATATTAATTAATTTTTTTCTTTCATTTTCCACAACTTTTTCCGGAGCCCGGCTGGTAAAATTTTCATTGTTCAATTTTCCGAGAATAGCCTTCTCTAATCCATACAAACGGTTAAGCTCTTTTTCCAGCCTTTCATTCTCTTTCTCTTTGTCAATCAGGTCATCAAGAGCGATAAAAAATCCTACATTACGGACAACAACAGTACCGGCATCGGATTTGTTAAAATCTTTAGTCAATGGAATTACACTCTCGGTTTTTGCAAGAGCATGAAAGTGTCCCCTATTATTATCAATAACCTGCCACATCATTTCATCAGCATTAACCTGAAGACGTATCTTTTTTGCAGGAGGAACGTTCATCTCAGCACGAATATTTCTTATGCCGCTGATTGCTTCTCTAATAAACTCTATTTGCTCTTCCGCTTCTTCATCCACAAGAGAAGGCTGTGTTTCGGGCCAAAGTGAAATAACAATGCTTTTATCATCGCCGGATTTAAAGTTTTGCCAAATCTCCTCTGTTATAAAAGGCATAAAGGGATGCAATAATTCCATGCTTCCTTTCATTATGTATGCAGCTATAGTCAATGCTGTTTCTTTATCATTTTTCTTTTCAGGATGATATAAACGAGATTTAATCATTTCAAGATACCAGTCACAGTAATCGTGCCAGAAAAAATGGTAAATAGAGTTTATGGCATCATTAATTCTAAACCTATCGATATTTTCTGTTGTTTCCTGTACCGTTTTTTGAAATTTACTGATAATCCAGCGGTCGGCAGTTTCAAAATTATCTCTATATTGACTAATATCAGTAGTAACATTTTCCATATTCATTGATAAAAACCGGAAAGCATTCCATATTTTATTGGAAAAATTACGCCCAATCTCAAAACTCTTTTTACTTATGTTTATATCCTGTCCTTCTGAGCTAAGCATTATTGTCGTAAATCGGACGGCGTCTGCGCTATATTCTGCTATCATTTCTAAAGGGTCTATTCCATTTCCTAATGATTTGGACATTTTACGGCCATTTTCATCTCGGATGATTCCATTTAAAAGAATATGGCGAAAAGGGATGTCCTCCATAAATTCTATGCCGGCCATAATCATGCGCGCCACCCAGAAAAAAATAATATCAGGACCGGTAACCAACGTGTTCGTTGGGTAAAAATAGGATAAATCTTTATTTTTATCCGGCCATCCAAGAGTTGAAAACGGCCAAAGCCATGAAGAAAACCAAGTGTCGAGGACATCTTCATCCTGTTTGAATTTCGTTGATCCGCAATTGGGACAATTTTGCGGCATATCTCCGGCCACAACCATTTCATTACATTGCCGGCAATAATAGACCGGGATACGGTGACCCCACCATAATTGTCGGGATATACACCAATCGCGTACATTCTCCATCCAATGTTTGTAGGTTTTAAACCAGCGTTCATGGGGATGAAGCTTAATTGTACCATCTTCAACCACTTTTAACGCTTTTTCAGCCATTGGTTTCACATTAACAAACCATTGTTCTGATAAATAAGGTTCCAATACAGTAGAACATCGTTGACAATGCCCTACATTATGTTGGTGTTTATCGGTTTTTACTAATAAATCTAATTTTGTTAAATCCTGAATAACTCTATTTCGAGCAGTGAAACGATCCAATCCGGCATATTCTCCGGCAAGCTTATTCAGGGTGCCATCAGAATTTAGAATATTTATCTGTGGTAAGTTATGCCTTTGACCCATATCAAAATCATTTGGATCATGCGCCGGTGTAACCTTGACACAGCCAGTGCCAAATTCCATATCTACAAATTCATCACCTATTACCGGTATTTCACGATTCATCAAAGGCAATATTAATGCTTTACCTATTAGGTCTTTATACCGGTCATCTTGGGGGTTAACAGCCACTGCTGTGTCGCCAAGCATTGTTTCGGGACGTGTTGTTGCAACAACAACAGATTTATTTTCATTTTTTAGTGCATATTTTATAAACCATAAATGACCATGGCTCTCTTTATGATTAACCTCCTCATCTGAAAGAGCCGTTGCACAGCGGGGACACCAATTGATAATATATTTCCCCTTATAAATAAGCCCTTTTTTATAGAGGCGGATGAAAACCTCTTTAACAGCATTGCTTAAGCCTTCATCCATTGTAAACCGTTCACGATCCCAGTCACAGGATGAACCAAGTTTTTTTAATTGGTGAATAATAGTAGATCCGTATTCTTTTTTCCACTCCCATACACGTTTAATAAACTCCTCTCGGCCAAGGTCGTGGCGGGTTTTGTTTTCGGAAGCCAATTGACGCTCAACAACATTTTGTGTAGCAATGCCTGCATGGTCAGTTCCCGGAAGCCATAATGCCTCATAGCCCTGCTTACGTTTAAAGCGGATTAAAATATCTTGAATAGTATTATTAAATGCATGTCCCATATGTAATTTGGCGGTTACATTAGGCGGAGGAATAACAATGGTATAGGGTTCTTTCCCTGAATTAACTTTAGCTCCAAAATAATGATTGTCTAACCAATTCTGATACCATTTATTTTCAATAGTTTTTGGTTCATAAACCTTAGCTATTTCGGTTGTCATAAATCATGCTCCTGAATTCAAATGTCTTAAACTTGTACTAATAGAAAAATCTAAAGGGACATTTACTGTTAACTTTGTTTGAACAATTCAAATAGAAATTTTACACCGAGAATCTATATTGTATACTAACTATATTTTTATAAATCAAAATAGTTAAGGCCTGCCTATACGAGACAAAAAGCTTGTATCTTTGTCTCGTATATAAGACTATTGATGTAAATTTTAATATACGAAATTTTGGTCTTATTCTTCCACAAAATTATCTAAAAGTTCGTTAATTAGAAAATCGGTTTCCGTAAGGAATCTTTCAGCGGAGCAGCCACGGCGGCTGCAGACCTTGCAAGGATTTTGAAGTTTACAATCTACTTTTTGTCTATGGATGATTTCAAGTCCATCAATGGCCTGACTAAGTTCTTCTTTAAAACTCTTCTCATCTTCGGTATTTGATGCGAGTTTAATCAATTTCTTTTGCAGCATTTCGGAAAGATCTTTCAGCCTTCCAAGATAAACACTTAAGGCGCTCTGCCATATGGTTTTTGCCTTTAGCAAAATCTGCATCTCAATATCTTCGGGTGTACCATGGCGGAGTGAAGAAATGCCCATCTCTTTAAGGTCGATAATTTCATGGATCAGAGACTGAATATATTCCATATCATGAATAGCACGATGACTGGTATCCAGATAAATAGTATTTGCTTCAACGGAAAGTAATTCCTTGATTTTTTCAAATATTCTGTTTAAATCTTTACGTTGTTTTCCTAATTTTTTTGTAATAATTGGATCAAATTTAGAAATTTGTTTTTCCGTCGTATTGATTGCCTTTATTACATCCTGAAATTCATGTATCTGGCTATATCCAAGAGATTGAGAAATAATATCAAAATAAGCTGTTACACTTTGCTCAAGTTCTTTAAGACTATCCTTTAAACGGTTTGTTTCATTTAAATAAGCTGTATTAACTTTTTGATGTATACTTTTATCGGGATGTTTTTCAAATATTTGGAGAACTTCCCTGAATACCTTTCGGGATGTGGTAATATCGTCAACGATATTAAATATGTCCGTTATAGAAAGAATACCGCCTGCTTGCTGCCTGAGTCTTTTATCATAATCAACATGACAATAGGCTAATAGAATTATGTTATCAAAATCGGTCAGATTATCAGCACATTTTTGAATAAGTAAATCACGGCGTTTTATTAAAAGTTGTCTGTAAAAAACGGCAGCAGAGATAAAATGACGCTGAGAAGACATGTTTGCTGGAAGTTTTAAAGACGTTGTAGAAAGTTTCTCCAGATCTTTACGTTCATTAATTAATTTTAACAGCTCTTGAAGAACTATAAAGTATTCCAGATTATTTGTAAATCTGTTTTTTTCAAGTGCTGTGTAAATGAATTTTTTTAGAATATGAACATCTACAATTGAAAGACGGGCATTAACAACCTGGCGAATAAAAAGATCATCAGCCTGTAAATGTTTTAGTAATAATTCTATATTCTCATTATCAGATAATTTTCTGATTGCCTTATTAATTTCGGAAATGATAATAATACGATCTTTTTTATTTTTTAGAGCCTTCTGTGCTAATTCCAATATGTGTTTATCTTTACGCCCTTTTCCTCGTTTTTTCAGTAATTTAATAAAAGAAACAATCATTTTAACACTGACAGACGAATTATTCAATGCTTCAGCAACAATTTCCGGATCTTCTTCAAACATTAACAAGGCAATTATATTACTATGTCCTTCAACCCTGGCAAATTCTTTTCTTTCCCGTTTATCAAAACCGGAGATTTCGCTATACCCGCCAACAAGAAGCCAGTATTCATTCTGTCTCGCTGTATTGCTGACAGCCTCATCCTTATCATTGGCCAGCATATTAATGATGTGTGGGAATTTACAATGGTAAGCGACTTTTCTCCTCAACTCAGGATTTTGCATAAGTTCATCAGTAAAATAGATATGCGATTCAATAGGCGGAGATTTTCTAAAATAGCGTTCCATTACATCCGCGAAATATTCATGGTAGTTTTTATATTTAAATCCTTCAACAGTATACAATATTTCTATCCTTCTAAGGCTAAAGTAAATGCAGTAGTAAGTTTTAATATATCTTTATTTGCTTTTATTAGTCGTGCAGCTAAAACAGAAGCAATATTTTTATAAACAATTAATCCGGCAGTTGGATCTTCATTTAATACCTTTTCTAAGTTTTCCTGGTTTAATAAAGCGATAGTACAAGGTGTAACTGCCGTAATAGAGGCGGAACGTTCACGTTGATCACTAAACATAGCCATTTCACCAAAAAACGGACGATGTTTTTCCGATAAACGCAGCAGTGATTTCTCCTGCTTTTGACCCGATTGAATCCATTGTGGCAAGACAAGTGATTTCGAAATCTCCACTTCACCTTTAATTAAAATGTAAAGACAATTTTCTTTATCACCTTCATGAATAATAAAATCACCTGCGGCGATTTTCTTTTTTTTCATTTCTTTAATCAATGTTTTGGTTTGGATCTCTGAAAGTCCTAAAAAGAGAGGTACTTCTTTAAAATAATCCAGCAAATCAAGTAATGGATTCTGTTCATTTGTTTTCATAATTAACCACTCTTTTTTTCTAATGCTAAATAGAAATCGTGTTTACTTAGCGCAAATTCATCATCAGGATTAATAATAATTTCAACTTGTTCATTGCTTTCAATACCTCTGCCTGCTTCTTCAAATTTTCTTTTTATAAATTCGTCAAGATATGAATAATCATCACTTAATAAATCCGTTAAGGCAAATGGTTCTGTCTGTTGCCCGACTCCTAATAAAATACCTTCATACTTTTTTGTATAATATTTTTTAAGGGATCTGTATGGTTTTTCAATATAATCATCCGGTATTATGCGGCGAATCAGATCATAAGGAAGACTTCCTTTTATTAATTGCTCAAAAAATTGAGGTACCCCGGGAGCAGTGACATAATTGGCTAAAAGATAACCGGTATAAGAATCGCTTACAATAACCTCATCTGCCCGTGCTTTTCTTAGATGCGAAAGGTTTTCGCGGTTAACAATATGAGCAAACACTTTTATTTTTGAATTTAATGCTTTTAGTGATAATGTTGCAAGAATTGTTCTTTCGTCTCCGGGGATACCGATTCCGCCACTGGTATCCGGCAAAATAATTGCATTAGCCGCACTTTTTGCATTAGCCCTGCTAAGAATATTTTCCCGGGTAAAATCACCACGGACGAATTTAAGACTTATATCCCTAAAACGCGCTAATAAATCAGCGATTATTTCTTCTGATAGTTGATTTATTAATATAACGCCATTTTTTCCGCTTCCTTCTTTACTTAATGTATTGAGAATCTGTTCGCCCTGTGGATTCCATCCACAAATTAAAATGTGGTCTTTAAATTTAATATCTTCCAAACCTTGTCCCTCTTTTATTTTTTTTGTCACAAAATGAGACGAAATTGTTGCCGTAATAACCGATAGCATGGCAATGCCAACAAACATCATTCCTACAGATATAATTTTTCCGGCAGGTGTTATCGGAACTTTATCACCATAGCCCACAGTAGTAATTGTAACAAAAACCCACCATACCGAATCCCAAAATGTTTGAAATTGTTCATTTTTCCCGGCTTCAAACATCTCTACTACAAGCGCTCCAACAACCGTAAGGCCCAATATTACCAGAGCAGCTTTTATTACCGGCTGGTCTAAAACTGTTTTAAATATCTTTTTAATATCTTTACTTTTCATACAAAATACAAAGAGGCCTTATTATTACCTTTATCCAAATTTCCATTTTCAAACTAATCATATGTAAAATAAAAAGAAACAACGATTAAAACCACAATTTTTTTTAAAATCTTCGCAATCCATGCCAATTCATTGATTTTTTTATGGGTAAAGGAGGTTTTTTCTGGAATTTATTAAGAGGAAACCAGGGGTTATCTTTTTTATAGTTTAAAATATAGAACTGACAGGCAGGTGTATCACCCTGACCAAATAATGCTATTTTGTTTCCTGATTCATCTTCAGCTAAATCAACTATCATTACAGCATGTCCTTGAGGATTCTTTTTTATGATAAAATCACCGATTTTTAATGAATCATAAACGATGGTATTATAATAATGATAAAAAGCCTGTGTTCCGGTATATTCAAAAATAGTTCGCAGATAATATTCAAAATTTTTCTCTGATGAATCCGCTATAGTCATTTTCCGTAAATAGAAGTGAGAACCTTTGAAATAGGGTCGATAACCGGATTCCCATTTTTTCCACGATAAAAATTTTCCATCAGGTAAGGGAAAAACGATTTTTTCTTGTTGATTTTGATCTATTAAATAGACTGTCCGCAGGCGCATGAGAATATCCATACACTGATCCAGATTCTTTCCTTTAATATTCATATTAATTACAGCGGCAACCGTTGTATCCTTCCCCGTTTTTTTTATCCGGTTTTTATAATCATAAACGGGACTACCAGGAGGTAATAAAGGGAGCTGTCTGAGCCAATTTGCAAAACTATCAGATTGTACCCGTACTCTTATAAAACCATCAGGCAGTTTTATATGATTTATTGTTATGTTATTCCTATTACTATTGTGGAGAAACTCTGTCTGCGATAAAGAAGAAAATGAAAGAAGGAAAAGTATAAAAAGGAAGAAAACGTATTTCATTTTAGAATTTTTTCCCGTAGACTATGTATTTAATAATCTTAACTATTATCTTTGTCTAACAACAATTTAGCGTTTAGAATCAATAAATCGCAAAAGGTTAATATAGTTTTTCTGGAAATAAAATTCCAATTTTAGTTTATTTTGACTATGAAACAATAACCTTATTGATGGGTAATGTTGTCATCGCAATCTACTATTTAGTATCTTATTACTAATATTCGTGTATTTTTTGGCAGGAATTGAATTTATATTTTTTTCATTTAAAAACTCAAAGTAGGTAATTCCTGCATGTTACCTGCTTTAAACATACAGGTACAAGCTTAAG
>JAUVIB010000393.1 GCA_030592985.1 Calditrichaceae bacterium
ACCTTGCTTTACACGATCAGAAAGGATTTGGTTAACTTTAATAATTCTTTCAGCCGAACCAACCGAAGATCCGCCAAATTTTAAAACATTCATAAAACATCCTATTTAAAGGTTTGTTCAGATATTTTTGCCTGAAATAGTTTGATTAAAAAGCGCCGGCCTTTAATTTAAGCCCGCTAACCTCATCTATTCCAAACATCAGGTTCATATTTTGTACTGCCTGTCCGGAAGCTCCTTTAATTAGATTGTCAATCATGCTGACAATCAACAAAGTGTCTTCATGCTTTTCGAGATAAATAATGGCATTATTGGTATTTACTACCTGTTTAAGATGAGGATTACGTCTGCTTACCTGAACAAAGGGATGTTCGGCATAGTAATTTTCATATAAATCAAACGCTTCTTCAATGGATACAGCTGATTTTGTATAAATAGCATTATAAATTCCACGTGTAAAATCCCCGCGAAACGGTAAAAAGTTCAAAGTTCCCGTTTCCTGTCCTTGCAGTTTGTTCAACGTTTGAGAAATCTCCATGAGATGCTGGTGAGCAAAGGCTTTATACATAGAAATATTTGATTCTCTCCAACTAAAATGGCTCGTGTCCGTTAGCTTTTGGCCGGCGCCTGTAGATCCTGTTATTCCGCTAATATGAATATCTGCAGTTAACAGGTGTTGCTCAGCTAAAGGCAGCAATCCTAATTGAATTGCTGTGGCAAAACAGCCCGGATTTGCAACCTTAACTGCATTTTGAATTTCTGTTCTAAAAACCTCCGGTAAGCCGTAAATAAAATCACTCTTGTAACGGTAGTCCTGACTCAAATCAATTATTTTTATATGATTAGGAATATCTATTTTTTTTAGCAGCTTTTCAGATTCGCCATGCCCCATACATAAAAACAGAACGTCTGCATCATATGAAATTTCGCTCATAAAAACCATGTCAGTCTGGCCAAATAAATCACTGTGAATATCACTTATATTTTTCCCGGCCTGGCTGCGGCTTTGTATAAATGATATTTCTGCTTGCGGATGATTTAACAACAGACGAATTAACTCACCACCGGTGTATCCCGCTCCGCCAATGATACCCACCTTAATCATCTGATTTATCTCCATTTACTGCCATGTGAATTTTAATCTGATTCGCCAATATTTTCGCAAATCCTTTGGCGTCTTCTCCACTCCAGGCGAGATTCATTTCACCATAGGCGCCAAACTCCGGAGACATTAAATCATTATCACTTTTTATTCCGGATATTTGAAAATGGTACGGAGTGATCTTTACAAAAATTTTTCCGTTTACAAATTGCTGCGAATTATCCATGAATTTTTCCATATCTCGCATTACCGGATCAAGGTATTGTCCCTCATGCAACAGCATACCATACCAGTTTGCCAGTTGATCTTTCCAATATATTTGCCATTTGGTAAGTGTGTGCTTTTCTAATGCCTCATGGGCTTTAATTATTAGGATTGGCGCGGCCGCTTCAAATCCCACACGGCCTTTTATCCCGATAATTGTATCACCTACATGAATATCTCTGCCAATGCCATAGGGCGCTGCTATAGAATCCAATGCGACAATAGCCTCAACAGGTTTATCAAATTTTTTACCGTTAAACCCAACTAATTCACCCTTTTTAAATTCTAGCGTGACATCAATGCTATCTTTTTTTTCTACTTTTGTCGGATAGGCATCTTCCGGTAAGGGTTTCTCCGATGTCAAAGTTTCTATACCACCAACCGAAGTACCCCACAAGCCCTTATTAATAGAATATTTGGTTTTCGTCCAATCTAAGTTTACACCGTGCTTTTTTAGATACTCTATTTCGTTTTCCCTGCTAAGCTGCTGATCCCGAATGGGAGTGACAATTTCAATATCCGGTATCATGCTGGAAAAAATCATATCAAAACGTATTTGGTCATTTCCTGCTCCGGTACTACCATGTACAATATTATCAGCATAGATTTCTTTGGCAAACTCAGCCAAAGCCATTGCCTGGAACACACGCTCGGCGCTTACAGAAAGCGGATAGGTATTGTTCTTAAGTACATTACCAAATATTAGATAGCGAACACACTGCTCATAATACTCATCGGTAATATCAATTGTATGATGCTCTTTTACTCCAAGCATAAATGCGCGGTTCTCAATCTCTTTTATCTCCTTTGCATCAAATCCGCCCGTATTGACAATAACAGAGTATACATCATACCCTTTATCGATGCTTAAATATTTTACGCAGTAAGAGGTATCAAGACCGCCGCTAAACGCTAATACTGATTTTTTTTTCATCTTGTAATTCTTCCGCTTTTCTTATTATAATTTGCTCTGTGGGATCATAAAGCATTGCTGTACATAGACAATGTTTACGATCTGTCCTGGTTAGTATGTCATAATTCACACACCCTTCACATCCCTTCCAGAAGTCGTCATCATCTGTTAAATGATCAAATGTGACCGGACGATAACCCAAACTATAATTGATTTTCATTACAGCCGGGTTTGTTGTTATTCCAAACATTTTTGCATTGGGAAATTTTTTGCGCGATAACTTAAAAGCCGCTTCCTTAATAATTTTACCTAAACCGAGAGTTCGATATTCATCTTTTACAATTAATCCTGAATTGGCAACAAAATCTTTTTCAGCGCCCCAACTTTCTATATAGCAATACCCTGCAAATTTTCCGTCATCGGTTAAAGCAATAACAGATTTTCCATCCTTTATTTTTTCTCTGATATATTCCGGTTTTCTTTTCGCAATTCCCGTACCTCTTATTTTAGCAGCTTCTTCAATGGTCTTACAAACTTCTTCTGCATATTTCAGATGCGTCCCACTGGCAACAACTACAGTTATAACCGGTTTATTATTATCATTATGCATAGATGCCTCTACTATGTATTTATTGGTAATCTTGAATCTTACTTGTGTAACTGAGAATGAATATATTTTTCTGACCGTTAATATTACGGTCGTCTATTATAAAAATTTTGCCCGGGGAACGGGCGTCGGAAGTATGCTTTAGAGAGATATGTAACGATTTTTGCTGTATTTTTCATAATTATATCACACAAGATTATTTGTTCGGCTCAAATTTAACTAAGTATTTTAAAATTGCAAATATTTTTAAAAGGGAAACTTTCTATAATAATTTTAAAAATATGAAATGATATGGTATACTCGGAATATATATTGGAAAACAACAAAATTCATTGATAAAAATTCAGTTACCCGCAATATCATCTTTTCGGAACTTTCTGATTTTTTAGGTAAAATATGTACTATTTCAAGAATTTTACAGACCGCTACCATAGAATAAGTGTACGTTCGTATATATTATATATATATTTTGTCTCCGATCGTGGACACTTTTGGGCATTTTGTCTCCGATCGTGGACACTTTTTAAAATCCTTGATAAATACGAGAAACTCAAAAAACCTATATCCTATTGTTTTTATATATGTTAGATAGTTTGTGTAAATTTTGGCACCATTATTGCTAAAGATAATATTGGATATTTAAGGAGAAATATGGATATTTTAATTATTAATCCCGGCTTACAAAACAATCCGTTTATTACCGAACATTTGGGAATTGCAAGTCTTAAATCATACGTTATTCATAAGGGTTTCACGGCCGATGTTCTTGATATGGCTATTGAAAATTTCAGTATAGAACAGGTCGTTCAACGTGTATTGGAAGTAAACCCTAAAATAGCAGGCCTTTCCCTTTTAGACGATACCAAATATAGCGGATTAGAATTGATTCAATCTTTACGAG
>JAUVIB010000256.1 GCA_030592985.1 Calditrichaceae bacterium
AATAAAGATAAAAATATAATTACTGTATCTGACAGCGGTATCGGTATGTCTCATGATGAAATAATTAACAATATTGGTACTATTGCTAAATCAGGGTCTGCTGATTTTTTAAAACAACTCGCTGACGATTCAAAAGAAAAAGATGTTTCGAATATTATTGGTAAATTTGGCATAGGATTCTATTCTGTTTTTATGGTATCGGATAAGGTTGTTATTACCAGTAAGTCTTATAAACCCGATGAAAAACCGGTTCAATGGGAGTCCGATGGCAGCGGTTCCTATGAATTAAAAACGCTATCAAAAAAGGTAAAGCGCGGAACTGTTATTGAAATTCATCTAAAAGAGGATTCAAAAGAGTTTGCCGATAAGTTTAGAATAGAATCGATAATTAAGAAATATTCAAATTTTATTTCATTCCCGATTAAGGTTGATAATGACAAAATCAATACCGTAAGCGCTTTATGGAGAGAGCCTAAATCCAATATTAAAGAAGAACAATATAATGAATTTTATAAATATCTGACTTACGATAGTGAAGACCCGGTTGATACAATTCATGTTTCGATTGATGCCCCTGTTCAGTTTAATAGCTTAATGTTTATACCAAAGCATAGTTTTGATCTATATGGCCTTTCCAAAGAAGATATAGGGCTTGATCTCTATGTTCGCGGCGTACTGATTCAGCATAAAAATTCAGACTTATTGCCGGAATATCTCGGCTTTATTAAAGGTATGGCCGATTCTCCTGATATACCACTAAATATTTCCAGAGAAACGTTGCAAGAGAATAGAGTGGTTATGAAAATATCGTCAACCCTCGTTAAGCAGGTACTAGCCTACCTTACAAAGAAGGCTAAGGATCAGCCAAACGAATATAACGAATTCTGGAAAGAACATGGAAAAATATTCAAACTCTCTTATACCGATTTCGCCAATAAAGAAAAGATAATGGAGCTATTACGATTTAATTCTTCTACTTGTGACACGGCTGAAGACTTGATACCATTATCTTCATACGTAGAAAGGATGAAAGAGGAACAAAAAGAGATATATTATTACAGTGGTTCCAGTAAGGAGGCGATCGATAACGATCCCCATTTGGAAATATTTAAACGCAAACACATAGAAGTTCTCTATCTGTATGATCCTGTTGACGATTTTTTGATGAGTGGATTGGCAAAATATAAAGAGAATGACCTGGTCTCAGTTGAACATGCCGATCTATCCAAATTAGATAAATTTGAGGAACAGGAAGATGAAAATAATAAAGTTGAGGATCTGAGTGAAGGAGAGAAAGCGGTTTTTAAAAAATTCCTTGATAAGATCATAGATATTCTGGGTGATCGTGTAGCGGAAGTCAGAGAATCAAAACGGCTCAAAGACAGTCCAACTTGTCTTGTTAATTCAGAAACAGGCATGACCTCACAAATGCAAAAGATGATGAATATGATGAATAAAGATATGACGATTCCGAAGATGGTGTTCGAGGTAAACAAGGATAGTTCGCTTATTCGTAATTTATTAAAAATTTACACGACGGATCCTAAAGATCCGTATATTATAACAACCATTGAGCAGTTATACGAATCAGATCTGTTGATGGAAGGTTATTTGAGTGATCCACATAAGTTGGTAAGCCGCATGAAAGACATCCTTTCTCAAAGCAGCAGTTGGAAATTGAAAAATTAATATTTTCGTTGAAGGGCTTGAAAAAATCTTTCAGGCCCTTTATTTTTTTACATAGAGTGTGCTTAATGTAGTCCAGCGGTCTACATAATGACGTAGATTCTTTAAGCGGATGGGTTCATGTACAAACTCAATAAGCTGGTCATATCTAAACTTGTCATCGTTTTCATCATTACTGCCGCCGATTAATATTATTGGAATATTGGCGGTTGAAGGATTTGTCCGAAGTTTATCTAAGGTGCTCTCAGTATCGTATGTGGAAAAATCTTCGCTATAAATTATAACACTTGGCTGATGTGTTGAAACCTCATTCAATAGATTTGCACCCTTTTTAATGAGAATTATTTCATAGTTGTAAACACTAAGCACATCATGCATTAATTTTTCTTTATAAGAGTCCGGTTCACAAATAAAAATTTTCATCGTTTACCTCCTTTAAGCTGTTATCCTGATATCTTTTTCATAATTCTTGCCTGTATTGCCGAGCTGATTATACCTGGAATCTCGTTTATTAGTTCTTCAAAGTCATTTTTGTAAATAGTGAATTTATCATTATCAGAGAAACTGATATTAAGATTATAATATCGTCTTCCCTGTTCATCGTCGACTGAAGATATATCAAGATTCCCATTTAAGATTGATTCGATATTCATACCGTTCCTTTTTTATATAGATATAGAGCAATAGTCGTGCCAATGCGTAACACATTGTTATTTAATAAGTTATGTAGTAAAAGGGGATAACACGTTAAAAAACAGATAGATAGGTGTAGCAAATTTGAAAATATTGTATAAATTACAATTATCGTTTGAGGACGATTGTACTTTATGCAATACTACTTAAGGCGGGATGTTAATGTCCTGTAATTAATATCGAGATATTCACAAGCGGATTTTTTGTTTTTATCTACGTGTTCATATACAAGATTCACATATAAACGGGTCATTTCATCTAAAGTCAGTTTTCCGGAAAGTGCATTTTTAATGATAGGATTCTCTTGTGCCTGAAGTTCTTCTGGCAGGTCTTTAATGGTCAAATTTTTGTTGTTGAATACTAACATACGAATAATCATATTTTCAAGCTGACGAATATTACCCCTCCATTCCATTTTAGAGAGATATGCGACCAAGGTCGATTCAATAGAAGGTATAGGTAACTTATTGTTTTTACAATAACGTTCAATAAAGAAATCGATTAGCGCAGGTATATCGTCCGGACGTTCCCGAAGGGGAGAAATATGTATGGGGATAACATTGATTCTATAATATAGGTCTTCTCTAAATGTGTTTTTTTCAACCCCCTTACTTAAGTCATGGTTGGTTGCGACAACTAAGCGGAATTTGGTCTCATGTTCCTTAACACCGCCCAGCCTGTAGAATTTTCTTTCTTGAAGTACACGAAGTAATTTTGCCTGCATCATTAGGGGCAATTCACCGATCTCATCTAAAAACAGGGTTCCGCTGTCTGCCATTTCGAATAGGCCGTTTTTTTGTTGATCAGCGCCGGTGAAAGCGCCTTTTTCATGACCAAATAGTTCGTTTTCAATAAGGTTTTCGGGTAACGCCGCTACATTTATAGCAACAAATGGTTTGGATGCACGGTTGCTCCGATTGTGTATTTGTTTGGCAATAACCTCCTTGCCGACGCCGGATTCTCCCGTGATTAGAACGGGTTCTAAGGTGTTCTTGATGCTTTCAATCAAACGCAAAATCTGTTGCATATCTTTACTGACTGATATGATACCATCAAATTTTAGAGCATCGTTTAATTCTTTTCTTAAATTACGATTTTCCCGTTCTAATGACTGCATATGAGCGGCCCGTCTTATCAACAGGGGAAGTTCATCTTTTATATCTTCACTCTTGCTAAAATAAGAATAGGCACCACGCTTTTGTGCTTCAAGGGCGGTCTGATGGTCCTGGGATGCGGTTATTACAACTATCTTGGCATCTGTCCGGCAGGCAACTAATTTATTTAAAGTATCAAGACCCTGATCAATGAGTGGTAGTCCTAAATCAAGTAATACTACATCAGGGAGAAAACGATTAAATACTTTTATAGCCATCTCACTGTCTTCTGCAAAATCATAAATATAATCTGAACCGAGCCATTTTTTATAACTTTTTTGCCAGATAATATTATCTTCAACTATTAATATTTTTAAGTTTTTATTGTTCATTGTCTTTATCGATTAGCAGGAATGGTTAATGTTACCAATGTACCTTGATTTTTTTTTGATTGAATTTCCAAAGTTCCACCATGCTTTTCAAGAATTTTTTTTGCATTTGTAAGCCCAAATCCTGCTGCCCCTACATGTTTCCTGGTTGTAAAAAAGGGTTCTGTAATTAAGGGTAGGAAGTCATCACTTATACCATCCCCTCGATCATTAATTATAAGTTGAATATGAGAATATTTTAAGCCTGATGCAAATTTGGATACCGGCAAAGCGCTGATTTCTATTTTAGATAAATCCTCTGACACGGATTGGACGGCATTCTGTATTATTGCATTGAAAGCTTTAGCGAGCAGTTCTGCGTCAATAGTGAGCTCCTGAAGGCCCGGGTGAATATTGATTGAGACGTTTTCCGGATTAATATTCATCAGCATTAATGATGATTCAATAAAATTTATTACTGATATAGGCGTAAATTCCAATTCTGGTTCACGCAAATAAAAAAGTAATTCTTTATTAACTTTTTCCTGGTACGCAATCCGTTTATTTATTTCTTCAGATATTGTATTATCAGATTTTTTTAATAGATTTAATAAAGATTGGATGTCATGAAGTAATTGACTTATTAATTGGTCTTTATCGGATGTTTGTGAATTGGTTTTTGCTTCATTCCAATAACTGTCTAATTCTTCGAGAGAGGCGTCTCTCATGGCGGAAGGATTATTTCCATATTGTTTTTCAATATGGCTAAATCTGTGAATAAATTTATTACTTGTTTTCCGGAGACTATCTTCAGAATTAATTTTGAGGTAGCGGCTTAAATTAACCAGGCTGAATAGAAGATCACCAAATTCATTAAATAAATTATTTTTATTCTTTTGATGAAAAGCTTCCTTAAATTCTTCCAACTCTTCTTCAATTTTATCGAGTACCTGTTCAATTGTATCCCATTCAAAACCAACAGTTGCCGCTTTTTCTTGTAAGCGTTGGGCCTGCAAAAGCGCCGGCATAAATTTAGGTATACCGCTTAATATTGAAGGACGTTTTTCCTGAGTATGTTTTATATGTTCCCAATTATTCTGAACTTCTTCCGCGGAATGGACAGACTTGTCGCCAAATACGTGAGGATGGCGTTGGATAAGCTTTTCGGTGATCAACCTGGTAACATCGTCGAAGTTGAAATATTCTTTCTCAGAAGCAAGCTGGCTATGAAAAACAACCTGAAGAAGTAAATCTCCTAATTCGGAAGCGAGTTTATCCCATTTTTGCTGGTCAATGGTTTCCAATACCTCATATGCTTCTTCCAGGAGATAAGGCTTTAAAGTCTCATGCGTCTGTTTTGCGTCCCAGGGGCATTCAGAACGCAGCTGTTTCATCACTTTTAACAATTTTTCCATCGAATTTTTAGAATTTTCCATGTAATTAAATTAATAAGTTTTTGAAATTTGTTCAAATATATTTTAAAATAAAATTGACATAAAAAAGTATAAGATTTATCTTTACAATTGTATAAATATAACGACATATTAATAATTAAGAATAAGAGGAAATAGATGAAAACCATT
>JAUVIB010000174.1 GCA_030592985.1 Calditrichaceae bacterium
ATTGAGAATCTCTACTTCCATCTTTTTACTTCTTATTTTATGTATTGAGAAGAATTTATCGATTTCCAACCTTAAGCGACCTGCTTTTTCTCAAAGACATCGCTTGGAGAAAAAGTTAAAGTTTAATAATCATATGTTGTCATACCTGCGAAAGCTGTACAAAGGACATCCCTTTGGAAGAGAATCTGAATGTTGAAAATAAACATAAAACATCATAATTCTATTTAGCACAATTTAAATTCTCCCATGGGATAGGAATCGAATTATCGACAACCATGAGCATAACGGCATCCCATGAGCCTGATATTGAATTTTTCAACAAAAACAGTCTGTTTTAAAATTTTGTTCCGGATTTTCTGTGGAATTAATGAATTTTATCAGGAAGTGAGTAAGATTTAAAAAGGAAGAGAGGTAATAATTAAATTATAGATTTGTTTTTTAATTCAAATTTTTAGAAATTATAGCTAAAATAAAGTATAATATTTCTTGATTTATCTTTTCTAACCGGTGATCATTTTTTTAGGAGAAAATCAATGTATTCAGTTGACAAGTCAAATTTTAAACGGTTTTTAAAGGATTTTCACAAACAGATTGAAGAGAGTGGTACGATCGTAAAAAAAGCGGACCTTTCTCTTGATTCAACGAGGATTAAAAATCTTCTTTACGTAGGTATGGGAGGATCGGCTATTGCCGGCGATTTAATTAAAGATATTCTTTTTGATAATTTAAATGTACCCACTAATGTTATTCGCGGTTATTTGTCACCGGCTTATTGCAACTCCGAAACATTGGTTATCGCTTCGAGTTATTCAGGGAATACGGAAGAAACCCTTAGCGCGGTAGAGTCTGCTGCCGATAAAGGTGCCCAGATTATTACCCTTACTTCGGGTGGTACATTAAAAGAATTAGCACAGGAAAATAACTGGGGTTGTATTATTATTCCGGAAGGATATCCACCAAGGCAGGCGCTCGGTTATCTATTTTTTTCACTTTATCATATACTTGGAACGGCAAAGCTTCTTTCGTATTATGATGAAAATTTAAGTTCATTAGTGAGTTCTGCAAAAAGGTGGGTTAAGGCCAATGATTACCCGAATTCTTTTGCTTCTGTACTTCCTTTTGAGGTAGCGCATAAAATTCAGAATAAAATTCCGATTATTTATTCATCGGCGCCTTTGTTGCGAACGGTTGGGGTTCGTTGGAGAAATCAAATTAATGAAAATGCTAAATCTATGGCTTTTTCAAATGCGTTTCCCGAACTGAATCATAATGAAATCGTTGGTTGGGAATGTGAAGCTAATCTAAGTAAAAATTTCATTATAATTTTGCTGGAAAATGAAGATCCCCATCCCAGAATTCAAAAGAGAATTGAGATCACCAAAAAAATTATCAAGAAAAAAGGTGTAGAAATAATTGAAATTTATTCAGCAGGTAAAACCCCTCTTGAGAAAGTGCTTTCATTGATTGTTTTGGGTGATTGGGTCAGTTATTATCTTGCTTTAGCCTATAAGAAAGATCCTATTGAAATCGATAATATTAATTATTTGAAAAACGAAATGGCGAAATAACAATATGTAAAGAGAGAAAAATATGTCTAATTATTTGTTTTCATCTGAATCAGTAACAGAAGGTCATCCCGATAAAGTTGCCGATCAGATTTCCGATGCGGTTCTTGATGCGGTTTTAAAAGAAGATGCATTTGGCCGGGTAGCTTGTGAAACATTTGTAACAACCGGATTAGCGCTAATAGGTGGAGAAATTACAACCGAATGTTATGTGGATATTCCGGAGATTGTTCGCAAGGTAATAGAAAAAATCGGATATACTAACGCTGACTATGGTTTTGACTCTAAAACTTGCGCTGTTATGACAACCATTAATCAGCAATCACCGGATATTGCCATGGGTGTTGATCGGGCCGGCGCCGGTGACCAAGGAATGATGTTTGGTTATGCCTCAAACGAAACTCCGGAATTAATGCCTATGCCAATTTCTCTGGCGCATAAATTAACATATAAATTAAGTGAAATGAGAAAATCTAATAAACTTCCGTTTCTTCGTCCCGACGGAAAATCACAGGTTTCAGTCAGATATATCGATGGGAAACCGGTAGCCGTGGAAAAAGTTGTTATCTCCACACAACATAGTCCGGATGTTAAAAATGATGAATTACGGGAAGGCGTCATTGAAGAGGTCATTAAGCCGGTTCTTTCAGCCGGATCTTATGAGGTTGATAATCTGGAAACATTCATTAACCCGACCGGACGCTTTGTTGTGGGCGGACCCCAGGGTGACGCCGGTTTAACCGGGCGTAAAATTATTGTGGATACCTACGGAGGAATGTACAGCCATGGCGGCGGAGCATTTAGCGGAAAAGATCCCACAAAAGTGGATCGTTCGGCTTCGTACTTTGCCCGTTATGTGGCGAAAAATATTGTAGCATCAGGCTTAGCGGAACGCTGCGGAATACAGGTCGCTTATGCAATCGGGGTAGCCGAGCCGGTTTCTGTAATGGTTGATACTTTTGGAAGCGGCAAGATGAGTAATGAGGAGCTGGAAAAAGTAATACGAAAAGAGTTCGATTTTACTCCGGCAGGTATTATAGATACTTTACAGCTGCGTCGTCCGATTTATCAGCAGACGGCCGCATACGGTCATTTCGGTAGAGAGCTGGATGATTTTACCTGGGAAAAAAAGGATAGGGTAAAGAAGTTGTCATAATAGCTTGCCGACATTATACAATTATTCGCTATGATAGTGGATAATCTTACATTAATATTGCAATAAAAAAGGGGCGCAATGCGCCCCTTAATTGTATAAATTTATTTGCCCGGCAGAGCACCCCATTTTGTAGTGAGTTATAAAGTCACTTATTATTCCTAATTAACCGCTGCGGTCTCCTTACGGTCAATTTCAATAAAACTTAATTCATTCTTATTTTTAAGCTTTATTTGTATTACACTGCCATCTGAAAAGGTTCCTTTCAGTAATTCATCGGCAATAGGATCCTCAATATTTTTCTGAATGGAGCGTTTTAGCTGTCGTGCGCCGTATACAGGGTCAAAACCCTTTTCAGCGATGAATTTTTTGGCGCCGTCTGTAAGGTGAAACTGTATATTTCTCTCTTTTAATTTCTTTAGAATATCCTTAATGGTCAGGTCTACAATTTTTACCGTTTCATTCAGGGTAAGCTGCTTAAAGTAAATGATGTCATCCACTCGATTAAGGAATTCAGGGTTGAAAGTTCTTTTTAATTCTTCAGAGAGTTTGTTTTTCATATTCTCAAATTTATTTTCATTCTTTTTATGAGTAAATCCAAAGCTTGCCATGTTTTCAATATCTTTAATCCCGATATTAGAGGTCATTATTAAGATAGTATTCTTAAAATCAACCTTATGACCCAATGAATCTGTCAGATGTCCTTCATCCAAAACCTGCAGCAACAGATTGAATAAGTCCGGATGGGCTTTTTCAATCTCATCCAAAAGGATGATCGAATAGGGATTGCGGCGTACTTTTTCGGTTAAAATACCGCCTTCTTCGTAGCCCACATATCCCGGGGGCGATCCTACAAGACGAGAAACTGTAAATTTTTCCATATATTCGCTCATATCAATGCGAATTAGGGCATTGATATCTTCAAACAGATATTCCGCAAGCATTTTTGCAAGATAGGTTTTTCCGACGCCGGTTGGGCCAAGGAATATAAAGGAGCCAATGGGCTTGTTTGGGTCTTTTAATCCGGCACGCGCCCGCCGAATCGCTTTGGTAATGGTTATTACGGCGTCATCCTGCCCAATTACCTCTTTTTTCAGTTGTTCGGCCATCTTAAGTAATTTTTTCGATTCATTAACACCGATTCGCTGAGTGGGGATTCCGGTTATCATGGAAACAACGGCCGAAATGTCATCTTCAGTTACGGTTGAAACTTTAATTTCTTCCTCGGCTTCCCATTGAATTCTGGCTGCATCAAGATCATCCACAAGATTTCTCTCAATATCCCTTAATTTAGCGGCTCTTTCAAAATCTTGTTTTTTAGCGAGAGATTCTTTTTCGGCGCGGATATGCTCAATTTCTGTTTCCAGATCGATTATTCCCTGTGGAACAATGATATTTGCAATATGAACCCTGGAACCGGCCTCGTCTAAAACATCTATTGCTTTATCCGGAAAATTTTTATCACTGATATAACGGTCAGCAAGATTAATCACTGCTTTTATAGCCTCTTTATCATATTTAACCCGGTGATGTTCTTCATAATAAGATTTGACTGTATTTAATATTTCCAGTGTTTCTTCAGAGTTGGTGGGTTGTACCATAACTTTTTGGAACCGTCGTTCAAGAGCGCCGTCTTTCTCAATGTGCATACGGTATTCATCTAATGTGGTAGCGCCGATGCATTGGAGTTCACCACGAGCCAATGCAGGTTTGAACATATTGGAAGCATCTAATGAGCCTGAAGCGCCGCCTGCCCCGACTATTGTATGAAGTTCATCGATAAATAAAATAATATTTTTATTTTTCTCCAATTCTGTCATTATCGCTTTCATACGTTCTTCAAATTGTCCTCTGTATTTGGTTCCCGCTACAACCGAGCCCATATCCATAGCCACAACCCGTTTGTTGTGCAGTACCCGGGAAACTTTTTTCTGAGAAATTCTAAGAGCCAGGCCTTCTGCAATCGCAGTTTTACCAACGCCCGGTTCGCCGATTAATACGGGATTATTTTTTTTCCTGCGGCTTAATATTTGAGCGACTCTTTGAATTTCTTTATCTCTTCCGATAATCGGATCTAACTTACCATCGAGAGCAGCTTGGGTTAAATCATGTCCGAAATGATCCAAAGCCGGTGTTTTTGTCTTCTCTGTAGCAGTTTTTTGTGTCTTGGGTTCAACGTCAGTTGGCTTTCCCGCTAAGATATTTTCAAGTTCGTTGTAACAGGTAGCATATTCAATATCAAAAGTCAACAAAATTTGGGCTGCAAGACTGTCCTTCTCCTTCAAAATGGAGAGAAGCAAATGCTCTGTTCCGATCACATCATTTTTAAAGTTTTTGGCTTCAATATACGTTAGCTTTAAAGCTTTTTCCGCCCGTTTTGATAAGGGCAGGTTTCCGATGGTCATAATTCCGCCGGAAGCAATGGTGGAATCTTCAATAGATTTTTTTAGATTGTTTAGATTACATCTCAGGTTTTGCAGTATCTTTACGGCGATTCCTTCACTCTCTTTGATAATTCCCAATAGCAAATGTTCAGTACCGATATAATCATGCCCAAGCCTCATGGCTTCTTCTTTTGAATATCTAATGACTTTTTGTACTCTATTTGTGAAATTGTTTTTCATTCTTTTCCTTAATGAATAAATTCGTACTTGTTCAATCCTAATTTAGTTGATAACGACCAATCTGTCAAGAAAATCAGATATTGGCCTGATATTAAAGCTATAAACGATTTTTGGTATTTAAATGTTCCATCACATCAAATGGTAAATGTATTACTTTGGCGGAATAAGAGTGGTGATCATCGTCAAATAACCGCCGGGATATAAGTGAAATAGGATATATGAATAAAGGTTCCGAGGAATTAATTTAAAATATGCTTCGTTCTATTAGTATAGTTAAAAAACAGGTATATTTTAAAAAAATAATTTGCTATAAGGTTGATTTTGATAGTAATATTAGATTTTCATAAAGTTGTTGTTTGATTTAATATTTGGAGGGAAAATGAATTTTTTTAAGCTTTTAATTATTGTAGGACTTTTTACCAGCTTGTATTTTTATAGTTGTGCCCAAAAAGATATTCTGTCGAAAAGTTCTCTTAAAAATTTAACCTATGAGAATGAATCGACCAACTTTGGAAGTGTGACCCTCAAAGATGGTGAATTTAGTGAAAAAGCTGCACCCGGATCGTCAAGTTCAATATTGGTACAGCTATCGGATGTTATAACATATGGAGAAATTAACGGGAAAAGAGCTGCAGCTGTAATTCTCATTACTAATTCTGCAGGTAGCGGGGTTTTTTATGACCTCGCTGTTGTGCAAGAACAGATGGAGAAAACTAACAAAGTAGCAACTATCAATCTTGGTGACAGGATAAAAATAAATTCTGTTATTATTAATAATGATACGGTTCAGGTTGATTTATTTACTCAAGATGTTGGAGAGCCAATGGTAAAGCACTCCAAAAGAGAAGTTAGAAAGTATCTTGTTAATGAAGATGGCTCTTTAAAAGAAGCTGTAAAAAGGGATGAAAATAGTATCATAGGAATTGAATGGAAATTTAAACGCATTGCTTATGCAAACGATACGGAAAAACGTATTGCCGATCCGCAACAATATTTATTGCTTTTAAGTGCAGATAAAAAAGTAAACATAAAGGCTGATTGTAACATGGGTTTTGGCAGCTATATCCTAAGTGGTTCATCCCTGAAAATTAGTATTTTGGGAACTACACGCGCCATGTGCCCGCCGGATTCGTTTTCTGATAAATATATTTCCGAGCTTGGCGCGGTCGTAAGCTATGTACTAAAAGGTGAAAAATTATATCTTTCGTTGAAAATAGATAGCGGTATTATGGAATTTGTAAAATAGTACACCATTTTGAAACTATTTTTTATTTTTTTCTGACAGCATATTCTCATGTTGAATTAAATCTATAGTTTATTGAATTCAATTTAGTTAGTAATTTTTAAAAGTTATTTGATTTAGATCAAGAAAGAAACTAACTTTATTAGTTGCAGAACAAATAGTTAATTATTTAATAATGAAATTTTACTACAATCGATTGTTATCAAATATATGGAAAATTGACTATGGGAAGAATAATCGCAATAGTAAATCAAAAGGGTG
>JAUVIB010000244.1 GCA_030592985.1 Calditrichaceae bacterium
ATAAAGGACACTTATCAGAGGGCTGAAAATTTTATCAATGTATCTGTTCCATCCCATCACGGTTCCGGATAATATCCCAAGCAGAGCACCCATTGAAAATCCTACCAATATTCTTATTATGCTTTTGCCTAGATTTTCAATCAATATTCCATTTTTAATAAGTTCATAAAATTGCGATAGAACTTCTGTGAAAGGAGGGAGAAGCCCTTTGGAAACGAAATTGCTTCTACCTGCAATTTCCCAAATAATGAGAAGGATTATTACTGGGATGAAACCAAGTTTAGCATCATTTAAACTGCTTGCGCGGAAAGATTTCAGTTTGTGTTTCGCACTGCTCTGCAGAGTTTTCGGCACTTTATGACCCATAAGTTCGTCTTCCGTAATTTTATTTTCGGATTCCATCATACAGAATTTCTTTTGCATTAAAAGATTTTTTAATATAGCCAAGCTTTGCCATATAGTCTATCGTTGATTGAATCATTTCAAGGGAAATATCTGTGCTGTAATCAATTCTATCCATTGAACGGCTTAAAACTTTATTGTTTATCTCATTTCTTTTTGTTAATTTGGCTGCTTTCGCTGGGAAAAGGGGATCTTTTATTGATTGCATTTGCCTTGCCAAAATATCAGCCGCTTGAGCAGGATGATCATTAATCCACGCTGTGGATTTTTTATTTACTGCGATAAGTTTTTTTGCTATATCAGGATGTTTTTCTAATAAATCTTCTCTAATAACAAGAACGCTTCCCTGCATTTCAGGCCATACATCTTTTGCTGTTAATAGCATTTCAAATCCATAATCTTCGGACATTGTTGCCCATTGTTCAGGCAAGAAAGCTGCATCTAATTTTCCCGATTTAATTGCCAATATTTGTTTAGGTGGATTCATTCTTCGGATATTTTTAAGGATTTTAGTTTCATTTAGATTATATTTATCAATGGTCTTATGTAAAACAATATCAACTGAGCCGCCTTCTCTTACGCAACCTATATTAAGTCCCGGTTTTTGCAGGTCAGAGAGACTTTTAATTTTAATGGGATTAACAACTAAACCATAACCATATTTATGAGTTCCGGCCAGTATTCTTATGGGAACTTGAGCATTGGCAAAAACATTAATGGCTGGAATCAGGCATATATAAGCTGTTTGAATATCGCCTCTAACCATAGCGGACGCTAATGCCGTGCCTGTTACATAGCTTTCATAAGAACTTATGTCAAGACCTTCTTCTTTAAACCAGCCTTTATCACGCGCAACATAGGCGCACGCAGCGTGATCCATAAACTCAATTGCCATGCCGATAGGTTTTTCCTGTTTTGTTTGACAGCTGGAAATTAAAATCAAAACCGTTAAAAATCCTGCTATTTTTTTCATTTTATTTTACTCTCTTTGTGAATATATTATTTTTTACAATTTTCAATGTCCTTTGCCCTTCAACATCTCCATAGCATGCGGTAATAGATCAATAATTACCTCAAGGGATTCTTTAACCCCTTTCGGCGAACCTGGCAAATTTATTATAAGCGTCTTTCCTCGTATAGCTGATATTCCCCGTGATAATGCAGCACGCTTTGTTTTTTTTATCCCTTCAAATCTTATCAATTCCGATATTCCCGATGCTATTCTATCGGTAACTTTAAGAGTGGCTTCGGGCGTAACATCGGCTTGGCTGAACCCCGTACCTCCATTTGTTAGAATCAGGTTAACTTTTTTTATATCAGAATAAAAATTTAATTTATCAATTATGGCTTTTTCATCGTCAGATACTATATCATAGGCTATTATCTGAAAATCATGATCGAGAATTTTTTTAATAACTTTTCCGCTTTCATCATCTTCTTTCGTTCTGCTGGAGGAAACGGTTAATATTGCTGTTTTAATCAAAATATACCTCCATTCTATCGCCTTTATTGATAAATCCTCCACAAAGAACTTTCACAAAGATTCCTTCATCAGCCATAGCGCAAACGCTCGCTTTTTCAAATATACTACATCTATCATGGCATTTTTTTCCAAATTGTGTGATTTCAAGAATAATCGAGTCATTAAGTTTAAATTTGGTTCCGATAGACAATTTTTTTAGATCAATGCCTGATATAATGATATTTTCGGCAAAATCGCCGTCCACTATTTTAATATCCGCTGAGGATTTAACTTTATCAATTGATTTTTTAATAAGAATGGATATTTGTCTATTTCCGGGTGCCGCGTGCGCATCGCCTAAAATCCCCTGATTTTCTCTTATTTCTGCCCGTTCTACCGGTTGTTTTTGAATGCCTTTTTTTTCCGCGAGGCAAATTGCTTCAATTTTTCCTTTCATAATTTCCACTTTTACCTCCCGACTTTTTTAAAAGGCGGATATTTGTAATATCCATTTTTTTATCAATCGCTTTCAGCATATCGTATATATTCAGCAATGCAGTGCTGACAGCTGAAAGAGCTTCCATTTCAGCACCGGTTCTGTCAAAAGTTTTTATAAAACTTTCAACACGAACCCCTTTTTTCTCAATATCAAATTTAATATTGCAATGAGTTATATTTATCGGATGACACATGGGAAAAGTATTGGAAGTAGCTTTAGCTGCCATAATTCCGGCTATCTTTGAAGTCGTGAAAACATCTCCTTTAGGTGTTTTATTTTCTTTGATGGCTTTAAGTGTTTTCGGGGACATTTCAATAAAGCCCTCGGCTGTGGCTGTTCTTGATGTTTTTTGTTTTGCTGAAATATCAATCATTCGCAATTCATTTTCTTTGCATTTGGTTTTCATAAATTATCCTCCAATGGCTGACATAGATTCAGTTTGAGTGTAATTTTCGGGAACTTTTAATTTTTCAAGAACGGCTTTTATCAGAACTTCTTTAATTTCGTTCTCATCTTTCCCCTCTCTAATCATATCGTGAAGGTTTAAAGATTTTTTGGCAAAAAGGCAGAGCTTAACCGCTCCGTCAGAACTTAGTCTTATTCTATTGCAATTATTGCAAAAAGGTTTGCTTACCGGCATTATAAATCCAACCTTTCCTTTGCCTGAAGTTTGTTGATGGTAAATAGACACTGAATTTTGGGACGAGATTTTTTCTTCCGACAGAATATTCTCGGAAATCAGGTTTTTTCTTATTTCATCAAGTGATATATAATCAAGATCATCTTTAAAAAAATCCATTTTTTCAATAAATCTCATGGTAGCACCTATTTCAGAAGCAAAATTTATAAGAGGCTTAATTTCATCTTCATTAAAATCTTTAATAATAACGGCATTTAGCTTAATGTTTTTTATTTGCAAATCCCGAATATTTTTCATAACTCTATTAAAATCCCCACCTCTTGTGATCCATTTGTATTTTTCAGGATTCAACGTGTCCAGACTGATATTTATTCCACCTATGTTTAGATTATTAAGTCTGTTTATATCCAGACCTTCGGACAAGAGATTTGTTGTTATATAAAACTTTCCAATATTTAGCTTTTCAAAAAAAAACATAGCGTTTCGCCTGACGAAAGGTTCACCGCCAGTGAAACGGAATTTGTTTATATTAAGTTCTTTAAAAATTTTAAGCAGTAAATATATTTCCTCAAATCTTAGTAATTCGTTATGACTGAGACTTTTTATGCCCTTTTGAGGAATGCAATAGCGACAGCGTATATTACATTTATCCGTTAGTGAAATTCTAACGTAATTCATTATTCGTCCGTGTAAATCTTTCAGCATTTTCCCAGTCCACATCGCGGGAATACACATATTTCACAATGTCTGCAAAAACTGCCATATCCTCGTGAAACGATATCTTTTTTAGTTATTTGAGTATTTGAGAACACAAAAGGAAGAAACAAGTCCAGTGCTGTAATTTCAAAAAAAAGCGCGCAAGCCGGCACACCAAAAACCGGAATATTTTTTAAATACCCCACCATAAACATATTGCCAGGCAAAATCGGCACTCCGTATGAAACAATTTTAACTCCGGATTTTCTTATCGCAGTTTTCGTTATATCGTCAGGGTCAACCGACATGCCGCCTGTAAGCATTATAAATTCACAACCTTTTTCAGCGAGAGATAAAATTTCGTTTTTCAACTTTTCCTCATTATCACCGATAATTCGGAATTCATTAATTTTGCAGCCGAATTTTTTTAATTTTTTTTCTATTACAGGCTTGAATCCGTCTTTAATCCTTCCACTTGCTACTTCTTCGCCGGTAATGATTAGCCCGACTTTTATCTTCCTAAACGGAGCTACTGTTAATGGCGATTTAGCTGCTATTTTCATAACTTTGTTTACCGATTTTTTACTAATAATGAGCGGTATAATCCTGATACCAGCTATTTTGTCGTTTTTTCTGACAGGAATATTGGAGTGCATTGTTGTAAAAACTATGTTTTCAATGGCATTTATTTTATCAATAGTCTTTTTATCCATATTAAGAAGTCCATCGCAAGCTGCAATAAACTGTACTTTGCCTTCAGAAGGTTCTGTAGTTTTAATATTTTTTCCAGCAAGCGTCTGAAACAGATGTGCGGCTTCATCCTCGTGATAACAATCATTTGGTATACCAAAGACATAAATATGCTCTTTCCCGAGCGATTTCAGTTTATTAATATCTTGTTTGCGTATTATATACCCTTTTTTAAAGGCTACACATTTCACTTTTCCCGGAATTATACACGTAATGTCATGTGGTATGATTTTACCGATAGCGTCCTCAACTTTAATAGTTTTTAAAAACTTATTTTTTTTCATGTATTACCGTCTTGAATAAATTCTAATATTAACTTTCATTTCAATTTATTTTACAATTTAAATGGGATAGATGTATGTCAAATTATTTGTAACCTGTATACTGTAATGTTACCTGCTTTCAAGTGCGACCTTCCAAAACCCGATCGCAATGATAAAGATCTATAGATAAATAGTGAGCTATGAATGGGGAAGATGCCCAACTCAGCTTTAGTTCATTATCTAACATTTTGTATTATCTCCCTGCATTTTTCAATTTCTTCTTTAATGAGAATAATATCATCAAAAACCTTCGTAGAATTGAATTTAGAGCCAATCGTATTAATCTCTCTGTGCATCTCTTGAAGTATAAAATTCAATTTCTTACCAAGTTCAGTTTTCTCTTCCAATAAAGCAGAAAACTTATCGATATGATTATTTAATCTCACTATCTCTTCAGTAATATCAGCCTTTTCAACATATATTGCAGTCTCCAAAAGCAGCTTCTTATTATCTTCTTCCTTTATGTATTCACCCAACAAATTCTCAATATTATCTTTCAATCTTGAATAGATCTCTTTTTTATATTTAGGAAATTCATCTTCTATTTTATTTAAGGCAGAACTCATCTTAGACAAAGAGTTAAAACAGTATTCCTTCATGGAATCACCTTCTGCTAATGCCATTTTTTGATGTGCAGTTATGGCTTCATCAAGAGTTTTTATAATGAACTTTCTCATATTTTTTTCATCTATTTCCGTTTTTTCAATTCTTAAGATATGTTTATCGTAAAGCACTTTAGCAATGGGGAAATGCGCAGATGTGTTAACGAAGTTTTTTGATTAATAATATAATTCCAAATAGCAT
>JAUVIB010000104.1 GCA_030592985.1 Calditrichaceae bacterium
CCTGAGGCGGGCTATCGGGAATCTAAATTTCATCATTTAGATTCCTGCTTAAGCTTGTACCTGTATGTTTAAAGCAGGTAACATGCAGGAATGACCTACTTTGAGTTTTCCCATGAAAAAAATATAAATTCAATTCCTGCCAAAAAATACACGAATATTAGTAATAAGATACTAACAGCGTTTTGCCGAATATCGCAAAAATAACATTTAAGATAGTAAGCCGTTACATTGTTAATATAACGGCTTACTTCTATATCGCTTGCTAAAATCAAATACTATTTTATAATTTAACTTGCAAGTCTATAAGAATAAAATCAGGGTGTTATGGGGTCGTTTGGGCCTTGTAACAATATATTTTTTGTTTTAATTGTTTCATTCCTGATCTCCGTTGGTAAATCTGATTGTAATAAAATAGCATCGCAAGTTGAAATGATTTTTTCCTTTTCATGGGAAAGTGTAAACCAGCCTAATGCTTCAATCACGGTTTGTCGGATAATTGGTATTTCCGATTTATTCTCAGCTATTTGGGTTAATTGAGGTATTATTTTGTGAAAACGATAATTACGAAAAGTACGTATGGCGCTTATTCTTTTTTTTAGTTTTTCATTTTGGTCAAATAGTCGTTTCAACAAATCCTCTTGAAGCCATTCTTCAGATCGTGATAGAGAAAAAACGACATATTGAAAACGATTACGCGTAGTTTCATCCGGAGCGGAATCAAGTTCTTCTTGACATAATCGTGCTGCTTCAACAGCATCAATTTTTACCAATGCAGATTTAGCATTAAAGCGTACCCGATCCGAAGGATCCCAAATAGCAGTTTGGGCCAGATATTTAAGATAGGTTGTTTTGCCGATATCACCCATCCAATTGGCACTAACCCGGCGAATCATTTCATTTGGATCTGATAATGATTGTACTACAATTTCTTCAAAATTATTTGTGCGCAATTCAGCCATGCATTTAAGAGCCATTAGACGAACGTTAAAAAAATATGAATTATTATAAATACGTATAAGATCTTTTTCAAAATCATGCAGATGTATTTTAAAAAGTTTGGAAACAGCTAATGTTTGTAACGGAGCATAAGCGCTGTTTAACCATATTTTCAATGTTTTTTCTGATATATCACTTTTTCCTAATATTTTATTAATATTGGGAGAATTTCTGTTTTTAAAATGAAAAGTCGGATCACCAATGATATGCAGTTCGAGGCTATTTTTAAGTTTTAACCATTGGCCGATTCTACAGCCAAAATCCAATAAACCAAGGTGTTCGTCTGCCCATGTATCCTGACGTACATTAACAGAGTATCCCGCTGTGCTGATTACCTCGCCGTCATTAAAGAGATAAGCACCCGCTATATAGGGAGTATTTATAAAAGCGCCATTATAACACTCATCAAAGTATATGAATTTAGCCATTGGACGTATTTTATTAATATCTTCAATATGAATATCCTGACTGGCGTACAATAAGGAATCTGCCAGTTTTAATGAATCATTTTCAATATCGTCAAACCATTCTAATGGGATACCATAGCGCTGCATATAATCCTGGCGTTTTTCCTCTAATGATTGATTCTTTCGTTTAGCATTTGCTAATTTACTTCTTAAAAAAAGCTTTATTGATTCAATATTTTGCAAGATTGACTCTGCTGGTTCAAATCCCAGTAAATATTGTTTACTAGCAGCACCATGTGCGTGAAATATGGACATATCTAATAAAGGGTTTTGTAATTCTCTTAAAATAACTGATTTTAAATCAGTACGCATTACATGATTGTAAAACTTGATATTTCCTTGTGAACTAAACAAAGTTGGAAACTGTTCACGATAACTTAAGGTAGAATTTGACCAGGCATCCAGCGATTCAGAATGATAACCATGTCCTGTAAAAATCATTGCATTAGATAAAAAGCTTTCTGTTTGTTTCTGTTTCACAATTCGTACTAAGTAATTTCGGAGCAATTGATATTTCTTATTGTCACTAACAGGAGGCTTAATACGGGCGCTATAAATATCAGATTCTATCTTTTGTGGGGAGTCAGGATTAAGATTGTAATAATGCAATAATTTATTGGATGTATCTTGTTTAAGATAAGTGAATTCAAGGTCGAAGTCATCATAAAAACGATCTGATGGAACAGAGGTTCTTTTCCAGGTAAAACGTTTATTGTCTTGGTCTATTTTAAAAGCAGATGTCAAATGTTGCGCATCCCTCAGCATTGGTATAGGTATATCACCAACAAAAACAACACCTTCTAAAGGTTTGTGAGACTTGAATATTTTTTTAATCTGTTTTTTTACGTCATCGGGCGTTTTCCAGTTATCAATGATGATAAAAGTGCCTAACCCATCATCTTCAATACTTTTTTGATAACTTATTATCGCTGTCTTTACAGAGTCAAATGTGATTTGATCCGTAATAATCGCAAAATAGGAATCAAAATCTGAATTTGGTGCAATTATTTGTTGAGCAGGTACTTTTAATAGAAAACAATAAATAAAAATAGTAAAAAATGAATAAATTCTAAGCATATATCCCCGCTTTGGAATAATTAAAAAAACGGTGCCACTTTTATCTGCAGCACCGTTTTTAATAAACAGTTTGTGAAGTAAGGTGATACTATTTAATAAGCAGCATTTTCTTCACTGATTTAAAATCACCACTGACTAAGCGATAATAATAAAGACCACTGGCAAGATTACTTGCATCCCAGGCGATCTGAGATTTGCCTGCTTTCATGTCTTTATTAATCAATGTGGCAACTTTTTGCCCGGCCGTATTAAATACAGTTAATTCCACATTACCTGCTTTTATTAAGGAAAATTCAATAGTCGTTTTCGGATTAAACGGATTTGGATAATTTTGTTTTAAATTATACTCATGAACAACCGTATTTGGTTCATTGCTAATCGCCTGAGGTTCTGAGATGTCTAATTTAAGAACAACACCATCCTTTGCAACCGCCCAAAGTTTTTCATTGCGATAACGAACTTTATTTATAGTCTCTTCGGTTGGGCTGGTTTCCTGAGCCCATGTTTGCCCTGCATCCGTAGATTTATAAATTTTACCATGTTCACCAACTACATATACAAGAGAGTCGGTAATAAATTCAACATCATAAAAATCATCACCTTCAGAATCCTCAAAAACAGCTATTAGAGTGTCCCAATCGGCAACGGTAGTACGGAAAATATGTCCACTAGAAGAAACAACAAGTCCGACGTCTCCTCTGAATTCAACTGCGCGCATATTCATACTTCCGTAGTCCTTTGCAAGAGTAAATGTATCCACCGTCGAATTAGAAATTAAAATAAAACCACTACTTCCACTGGCAATTACCTGGTTTTCATTAATTGCCCAGATGTCATAAATTGTCTTGGAACCTTCAACTTCGACCTCTTCCCATGTATCTCCACCATCAAGGGATTTAATCATATTACATTTTGAACCGGCTGCTAAAACAAAATCCTTGTTAACATAACGAAGAGCATTAAAATGAAGATTTGTTCCCTCGTATAACGGATTGTCAATAAATGTATAACTCAATCCGCCATCCGTTGTTTTTGCCAACGAACCGTAACTTCCGGCAATAAGTCCCGTATCCGCACTGGCAAATTCACATTCATAAAGATTTTGTGCTATACCAGTGGAAATATTTTGAGGGGGGCTCCAGCTTTCTCCACCATCTTCACTCATTGTTATTTCACCGCCACCCCATGCTGTTAAAACAATTTTATCATCAGTCGGCAGTGCTAAACCCCATAAACTGAGATTGGGCCAATCAAGAAGTGAGCTAAAAGTTGTGCCGCCATCAATGGTCTTAAACCACATTCCATTGCCGGAAAAAACATATCCTGTGCTTGCAGAAACAAAATCAATAAATGATACGGTTTGTCCACTACCTACTGCTAAAGTATCCCAGGTTGCTCCGCCGTCATCCGTTTTTACAACATGACCCTTGGATCCACCGGCAATAATTGTATTATCATCGGCAACATCAACACTTCTGTATTGTACATAGGCAAAATTAAAATCGGGTGCAACAGTATAAGTCATGCCTGCATCATGAGAAACGAATATACAATAATGATAGCCGACAATTGCGATGGTATTATCACCGCCGGCAGCTGCATCATAAATTCTTTTGCTTGGTAATACAGGTGGGAATTCTATCATCACTTTATTCCACGTATCCCCGCCATCATGTGTGTACCAGGAAGCCGGATTATTTTTATTATCAACCGTTACAACGCCGGAATCAGCATTAAGAAATGCCAATCCGCCATCAAGATCTTCTCCGTCAAAAGCAAAATCAATAAGAGTCCAGTTATCACCACCATCAATTGTTTTAAGAAGTGTTGAATCGTCACCGGCAACATAAACCACATTTTTATCTATTACTGAAATAAAATCAAAATCAACAGTATAATTTGCCGTATCGCCAACCATGGTCCAACTTATACCGCCATCAACCGTTTTGTAAACAAAGCCATCCTTAGAACACGCAAAACCGGTATCAATATTTGCGTATTGAAAATCTGTCCAATCGTCTCCGCTTTCATCAGCTTCACGAAGTATTGTAAAGGAATCACCGCCGTCTTCTGTTTTAACAACAGCGCCGTCCTGGCCAACATAAATTCCGGTTGTTTCATTAATAAAGTTTCCGGAATTAGGATAATAAACCATTTCTCCTTTCTGGATGACTTCCCAGTCTTGGCTAATAGCCAAACTAACCATGATAAAAAATGTAAGTAAAAAAAGCTTCATACAACCTCCTCTTTTGGGATAATAATACAATTAATTAGTTTTTATTTATAGTTAAAAAATGAATACTTTTAATATTAAAGAAAAATTTAGGGTTAATCGTTTTGAATTGCTTAACAGGTATTGACCAGGTATTTCTTTCTTTATATAGGTGGCCAACTCAATTTCTAAAAGCGGTAAATAATGATATACAACTTTGAATCCGCCTAATAGGTCTCTGTTTTTTTCTGTATAATAAGAGAATGGATCACTGAATAAATATTTAAAAAAAGGAGTATATTGGTTATTACTTCGTTCTTTTTCTGAATAATCAAAGATAGCATAGTTTAACCATAAATCAGTTTCCCAAAATCGTGTCCAGAAATAACTACCACCAACACGCAACCCATACATTTTGTAGGAATTTAACCAATAATTATTTATAAACAAGTCTTTTTTTTGTTCGTTATAAATAGAAAACAGAAAATCAGCATAGATATGTAAATCGGATGATAATCTGTTTTGCATACCGGCAATAAAGTGATGCTCATAACGTGGATGTTTAATGGTTGTAAAACCAAAATCAGGATGATAAGCACTGAGAAAACGGTTGTAATAATTATAGGAAATAAAGTACTTAGTCTTTATAAGGTTATATGATATTTTCAGGGCACCAAGAAATTCATTTTTATCATAACTTCCTTCATTTTGTGCACGTGTACCACCATCCATCGTATTTGATTTTGCCGAGATATAGCGCATGTGAGTAATCAAGTTAAAAAAAGTTATTTTTTTTGATAGTTCGAAGCCGATAGCATGTGCCTGGTATGTTGTAACCCGCTCTTCGGATGTACGACCTCTTAGAATAACCGGTAAATCAGAAAATCTAAATTTAAAAAGAGTTGGTGTTAAATTTTGTTCGAGATTATATTTTCTTATTTCTACTTTTTCTTGTTCGTCAATATAATGATAGCTCAAGCCGATTTTCCATTTATCTAATGAAAATTGAAGTCCCGATTTAAAAATCATATCGCGGTGCTTATTTAATGGCTTCGGGAAAACTTGCTTTAATCGTTGGTCAACATTATAGATTACTCCCAATCCAAAAAGGATTCGGTTTTTATAGCGATGAGCCCATTCAGCAGACCATAATATTCCATTTAAAACGAAATCACCGGATGTGCTGTCGGCTAATAAATAAGGATTTTCCTCTAACCTGCGATTTTGGTGCATCCATAACACCTGTTTATCATTTTGATGCCTGTATGTGAATGTTCCTTTAAAAATATCATTTTCACTTAAAGGGTATATTGTGCGGGCAAAATAGTTATAAGAATTTATTTCTTGTGGATCAAAAGGAAGATGATAGTCGCCGGATAAATGATTTGATACTGCTCCCATCCATATTGATTTTTTGCTTTCATCTTCAAAGAGCGATGCAGGATTGTCATGAAGATCATAAAAATTAAACTGGTAATTTAGCGAATCCATATACTGAGGCATTGGTATGAAAACCTTTTGAAATTGGTAAAATTGAGCCTCAATAGGTTTTAGCAATATTAAGAGTATAATAAGAATTAAAATATGTAAATTTGAAGTTTTCACAATAAACACTTTTTTAGTTTATATCTAAAGAATTAGGTGTTGGATGATCCAAAACCTGAAAATCAATACTACTATTATTATTATCCATTAAAATAACCTGGCCATTAACCTCTTTTAAGGTTTTACGGGCAACAGATTTTCCCTTATACATAGGCATACCGCCAGTTATACCTGCATCTAAAATATCAGGTAAACGTTTATATTCGTATTCGGTTAACTCTTCTTTATACTCTACTCCATCTACAGCACGATTAATTGGGACCAGAATCTGATCGAATGAATCATAGGACCATACTGTATCTTGCGGCAGTAATTCAAATAAAACTATGGCATCATTCATTACAGAATACAGGAAGTCATGGCCATATTTATGGTATATCTGAATCATGTTTGGTACGTTAGGATTAGGGACATCAGATGAAAGAGGATTATAATACTCAAAATCCGCGTCAGATAGGTCTAAACTATTAGCATTATACTCCTGGTGATTTATTGCATCCTGAGCAACAATAATCATTTCTCCCGGATAGATGGGGCAGTCTGTGCCTGTTCCCGGGAATTTATATAAATGGAGACAATGTAAAAACTCAGGGTCGTCACGGTAGCCATATGAAAGATCACCGATAGCATAATTATCCAGATATTTTACTTCTAAAGAGTTATTGTAAATTTCTGTGAATTGATCGTGAAAATAATAAGGTGGTGGAGGAGAAGAACCATTATAATATATTTCACTAATTAATAAGTCGGAACTAATAACCGGAGTTAGTATAACTTTTACAGAATCTGTTTTATCTGTAAGAGTAATTGCAGAGAGACTGCCAACGAGTGTGATTTCCTGACTGATACCAAGATACTTTTCCACTGTGTCTTTAGGGTAATGTTTTTGCGCAAAACAATTATAATAATCCGCAATGACATCATTCTTTTCCCACCAACCACCGGAATTCGTTTTACCCTGGTATTGTACACCATAACTAACTGAAGTTAATTCAACCAAAGCGTGTTTCACTCCAATCGCAAGACTATCTCCGTTGATTTTAGCGGTAATACCCGTTGTATCTGCAATGAATACTTTACTTGTAAACTGAGTTGTTTCAGACTCTGAGATACTTTGTTTACATGAAGACAAAGCAAGAGTGATAAAGGCTATTATAACAAGGGATATAAATATTTTAATCATATTAATAGAATCTTTTTGTATATTTTATAAAGTCATTAATTATCATACTAAATTCGATGCCGTAGAATAATTCAGGATTTCGCCGGGTATAAGAAATCGATCCACTTGGCACGCGTTGGCGCTGATGCAATGGTCGTGAATTTAATAAATTATTAACAAAAAAGGATATCTCCGTACCTGTCCACAACTCTTTACTGACCTTCAAATTGATTAGCCATAAATTAGGCATTGTCTCTGTTATATAGAGATAATCATCATAGCTACGGCGCATTGCGGCATATTCCGGATTAGCACGATCCTCTTCAGGAATGAAAATTTTTTCTCCATGAGGATCAACATATCCAACAGCGAGAGAGTCTTGTAAGTTGGTAAGTTGATTCCGATCAAGTGCAATTTGTTGAATATTCAATGAGAACCATAATTTCAACGGTTTAATAATTGTATCAATCCTATAATGCAAAATCAGTCGATCTGATTTTTTACTAGTTGGGTTCCAGAACGGGATTACTTTTTTATTTAAATTTGGATCGTCTCTTTGCATAGCGGCGTACTCATGATGATTGTTGATCCACCAACTATCCGTGAAGTGATAAGCCGCATTTATTCGAAAAGTTGTGCTTAGGGCATCGATTCTTCGAGTGGCCACCATCAACTCAATGCCCTTTGTTTTGGATTCAATGGAATTGATGGCGGTTCGAAAATTAAGTAAAAGTGTGTCTTTAGGAAAAGCAGGACTTACTTGTGGCCAATCAGGATAATAATAACGCGGTAAAGCAACGGGAGTATATCCTCCTAATTCAAATCCATTATGGGTTTGTTCATAAAATCCGGTTAAAGATAGGCCAAATAGTCCTATCTTTTGATCAAAGCTGATTTCAAATTTTTGGCGCGTGGAAGCTTTTAAATCTTTACTGGTTTTACTGAAAATATGTGTATTTACAATTGCCAATCTGTTATCCGGATCGTGAGGATCATAATAAACGGAGTCAACAACATCGAAATATACAGGGTTAGGGTAGATCATACTTAATGCCGGTGATTTTGCTGTCTGTCCATAACCAACACGAATTTGATTGTTTGGTGATAAATAATAAACAAAGTTCAATCTTGGATTTATAAATGTCCCATAATCACTTTGGAATAGATTGTTAAAATCATTAAAGTTTATTCCGCTAAAACCAAAAAAGTTCACTCGTATACCCAATTGCAACGAAAAATCACGATAGAAATGACCGGTTATTTCATCTTCTGCAAAGAGAGCAATTTGGGTTAACCCGGGTATATCCTCATAACTGCGTGGACGGTCACCCTCATTGGAACTGGAACGTGGTGGATATCTTGGATCAAACTCTCTTCCCGGGCCATTATTAAATTCATAACGTGTTGTTATGCCTGTATACCATTTGTGAAGTAATTTCTTAGTTAAAAATTGATTTTGTATACTTAGATCACTGTATATATTCCATGCATGACCTTTCACCCATAGTTTTGAAATGTAAGAAGTAACAAAATATCCTTCTTCAACGCCTTCTTCCATCCGGGAACTGATAATACCGATATCTCTGCTAATA
>JAUVIB010000462.1 GCA_030592985.1 Calditrichaceae bacterium
AGATAATAAATTATAATATAATGAATAAAAATATCGTTCCCCCTGTTTGTGTTATGGTGCTTAATTATAACGGTCAAAAATTCCTAAAAGGATGTTTTGATTCCCTGTTTGCCTGTACATACTCAAACCTTGAATTGATGATGGTGGATAATAATTCTACTGAAAATGACGTTGATTATGTGTCCAAAAATTATCCTCAGGTAAAAATTGTTCAGACGGGTAAAAATGCCGGATACAGTCGCGCGTATAATATTGCCTATAAACATTCCCAGGCAAAGTATTTTATTATGCTGAATAATGATGTTAAAGTTGACCCGCATTGGATTGAACCCTTAGTGGAGGCCGCTGAAAACGATCCGTCAATTGCCGCGCTACAGCCAAAAATAGTATCAATGATTGATGACGGCTATTTTGAATATGCCGGAGCCTCCGGAGGATTTATTGATAAGTACGGCTATACTTTTTTAAGAGGAAGAGTCTTTTTTACGGTTGAGGAAGATAAAGGTCAATATGATGATGTGTGTGAGTTGTTTTGGACAAGTGGGGCCGCCATGTTTGTTCGCGCATCGGTATTGGATATTAGCGGTGTTTTAGATGAGGATTTTGTACATCACATGGAAGAAGTGGATCTATGTTGGAGAATAAATTTGGCAGGATTTAAACTGAAAGTTATTCCTGAGTCATTTATTTATCATTATGAAGGGGCAACGATAAAACCACAGAGTTTCAAGAAATTGTATTGGAATTATCGTAATAATATTTTCATGATGATGAAAAATTATTCAACCATTAATTTATTAAGATATCTAACAATCCGCTATTTTTTAGATGCTGTTAATGTTATTTCATTGTTAGCTCAATTTAAAATAAGTCAGATGTATGCAATAATAAAAGCCCATTTTTGGATTTTATTTAATTTGAGGTTAATTTTACGAAAAAGAAAAAATGTCCAGCTTAATCGTAGAGTATCAGATCGTAAAATTATTAAAAAAATATTTCAGAAAAGTATCGTATTTAAATATTTTATTTTAGGAAAAAAAAGTTATTCGGAACTTTAGATTGGAAAGCGGAGAGAACGAATGAAAATTACTATTGACTCAATTCATCTTGGCGCTGTGGTAACCTTACAGCCGGAGTTTTTTGGGGATCATCGTGGATTTTTTTTAGAAAGTTTTCGCATGGATCAAATGGCGGAATTAGGTTTGCCTTCAAATTTTGTACAAGATAATCATTCCGGTTCGGTAAAAGGAGTAACGCGTGGTTTACATTTTCAATGGGATCCTCCAATGAGTAAACTTATGCGTGTAACGGTTGGGGAAGCTTTTCTCGTTGCGGTTGATATCCGCAAAGGGTCGCCTACTTTAGGTCAATGGTATGGTGAAATAATCTCTGCAAAAAACAAAAAACAGATTTGGGCGCCTGCAGGATTTGCCAGAGGATTCACTGTATTATCCGATTGGGCCGAAATTCAATATAAGGTTACCGGTCTCTATAACCCTAATGCTGAATCGGGTATTTTATGGAATGACCCGGAAATAGGGATTGAATGGCCGGTTAAAGAACCCATACTATCTGAAAAAGATGTTAAAGCGCAGACACTTTCCCAATGGCTTAATACACCTGAATCGGATAATTTTATTTATAAGTCCGATGAGAATAAATTTTAGAAAGGCTCTGATATGAAAATTCTTGTAGTTGGCGGTGCGGGATATATTGGCTCGGCCTTAGTCCCAAAATTATTGGAAAGAAATTATGAGGTAGATGTTGTTGATCTTTTCTGGTTTGGTGATAATCTTCCCGAAGCGGTAAAACGCATTAAAAAAGATGTATTTGAGCTGACAACGGAAGAGGTTAAATCCTATGATGCTACAATATTTCTCGCAGGTTTATCGAACGATCCAATGGCAGAGTTCTCACCGGGGAAAAACTTTATTTATAACGCTGCTGCTCCGGCATATCTTGGTTATATTGCCAAACAAGCGGGTATATCACGGATGATTTATGCCAGTTCTTGTTCGGTGTATGGTTATACGGAAGACAAACTTTATGATGAAACATCCCCCGCTGTATCCAATTATCCTTATGGAATTTCCAAATTACAAGGGGAGCAGGCTGTTTTGCAAATGAAAGATGATAATTTTTCCGTAATCGCGCTGCGGCAGGGCACCGTAAGTGGGTATAGTCCGAGAATGAGGTTGGATTTAATCGTTAATACCATGTTTTATTATGCTGTTTCTATAAAAGAGATTACGGTTAATAATCCGGCCATCTGGCGTCCCATATTAAGCATAGAAGATATTGTTGTCGCTTATATCCGCGCCATTGAATCTAATCCGGGAATCTCGGGGATTTTTAATATTGCTTCCGGAAATTATACGGTTGGCGAGGTTGGCGATCTTGTTAAAACTCGGGTTCAGGAGAAAATGGGCATTGAAATAAAGCTGAATATTAAACATATTAAAGATTATCGTAATTACAAAGTAAGCACAGAGAAAGCTCAAAATGTATTAAGTTTTAAACCCAGACATGATATAGATGCTATCTGTGATAACCTGATTAACAATTATGATAAGTTTAAAGATTTGGATAATCCTAATTACAGGAATATAGAAGTATTTAAAAAGTTAGATTTGTAGGTGGAAATCAATTAGCGTCATTTCGACTGTAAGGAGAAATCTTGTATTGATCGTAATTGTAGTTTTTTCTCGTTCTGTCGCTATTGATTTGGAAATTTCCCGGTTTAATGTTGTACATTGTCACTTAATCCCTCATCGGTAAGGATTGTAACACACAGTTTCTCAAAGGTTTCACAGAGTTACACAAAATGTTTTTGAATAATTTTTTTCTCTTAGGCGATTGGACGTGAATTTCTTGTCGATATACAGAACAGACCAAGAAAGTGTCATTCCGGTATGTTTAAAGCCGGAATCTAAATCATGTTTGTTCCAAATAAGTTGATTTATTTATGTTTCCAAAATTTAGATTCCCGATAGAAACATTCGAGAATGACAAATATGTTTTTTGTGCGTCAGTTTTTTATCAAGCGGCGTCTTGAAAAATTTTTAGAAACTTAGCGCTTCTTTGATGTACTCTATTGTC
>JAUVIB010000114.1 GCA_030592985.1 Calditrichaceae bacterium
ATTAGATGGGCCTTAATTGAGTCTATTATGTATCCGGCTTGTAATTGTTTCATCATTTTGAAATTCTCAGAAATGAAGTAGTTTATTTATATCTGAAGGATTTAAAAACTTGTGTCTTTACATATTCCACTTAAAGTAAAGATGTTATAACAAACGTTTATCTTCGGTTCATCACCGCCACATTGAAGGTGATTTCAAAACAAAACAAGATAAGCAGACAATCTTATTTATCCCTTATTTTCCAAAGGCGTATTTTTTTTCTCAATTTTGAAGCCAAACCTTTACGCATCATAGCGATAGCAAGGATAAACAGCACGATGCCCGGAATAATGGGCACTATCAATCCCAGTAGGCTTAAGAGCAATAGCAATGGAATTAAGATATATTTATTTTTAGTGAAAGGAAGTATCTCTTCCCACAACGGTTCTTTTGCCATCTATATCCAGTTATGTTTCCTATACCATGATAATGTTTCTTTAATACCATTCTCTATCTTGATAGCGGTTTTAAAGTTTAAATTGTTAAAAATTTTTTTAGCGCTGCAAATCCAAAAATCTTCTTCAATGTCTTTCATTTTATCGGTACTAAGAAATTTTGGATGTTGAAAAACTTTCGATGAAAATTCAAGTATTTTCACACCACGGTTTAAGATTCCGAAGGGTATTGGTATTTTTATTCCTCTTTTTCCAAAATTTCTAAGCGCTATATTAGAAATCTCCGCCCATGAATAAGGCCGGTTATCTGTTATAAAATAAGTCTCGTTTGTTGAATTTTCACTTTCTGCCGCAAGGATCACTCCCCTCACCAAATCATTTACATGGATAACATTAAAATATTTATCACGATGACTCAGCAATGGTATCAATCCTTTTTTGACCAATTTGAATAAAATCAGCATTCCATTATCTCGCGGTCCATAAACAACAGACGGTCTAAGGATTGTTATGGGAAATTTATCAATATATCTTTTAACTACAGATTCAGCAGCTAATTTACTTCTTCCATAAGCAGAAATAGGCTTTGGTTTATCTGTTTCTCTTATTGGTCTCAAAGAACTGCTTGGGCCGGCCGCTGCCTGTGAACTAATCAAAACAAAGCGTTTTAATTTTTCATCCTTAGCAATATCTATTAAGTTTTTTGTTCCCTGATAATTAATATTTATATAATCTATCTTTGACACCGCATCGGTAATCCCTGCAAGATGATAAATATAATCAACACCTTTTACAGCTCGTTTTAACGACTGAGTATTGAATAAATCTCCATAAATACAATCAACATCAAGGTCAGTAATCCAGCGTAAGTCACTATTTGTCCGAACCAGACACCTAACTTCATAGCCCTTATTAACCAGTTCCTCTGATAAATAACTACCAATAAATCCCGTTGCTCCCGTTACCAACACCTTCATATTTTTTTAAATTCCTTTATTACTAATGGATTTATTTATAATATTTCATTTTAATATTCAAATCAATTTAAATCATTCAATTAAATTATAAAAATTTATTATTTTTTTAATCTTGTTTTTCGTTTCTTGCAAAAAAATTGACTAAATATCGTTATAAGTTTAATAAAGTTTTATTCATATAGAAAAAATTATTATATTGTGGCATTAGGATTACTTTAATACAATATTTCTGGTATGGAGGAATAGTGGATATTTTTCAAAAGTGCTACGACTTTACCCGCGTCAATGAGATAATGGAAGAAGGAACTTACCCCTATTTCATGCCTATTTCTGATAATAACGGCCCAAAAGTAGTAATGAATGGCAAGGATATTATTATGATCGGGTCGAATAATTACCTTGGTTTAACCCAAGACCCACGGGTCATTGAAGCAGCAGTAAAAGCCACGGAAAAATTCGGTACCAGCTGTTCAGGTTCCCGTTTTCTTAATGGTACTCTTGATATTCATCTTGAGCTGGAAGAAGAATTGGCTAAATTTATGAATCGTGAAGCCGTATTAATCTTCAGTACCGGTTTTATGTCCAATCATGGAACCATCCCTGCCCTTGTTGACCGTAATGATATTATCATTATGGATAAGGCTGATCATGCTTCCATCTATGCCGGAACCGTGGCATCCACGGGAACCGAGCTCAAACGATATAAACATAATAATATGGAAGACCTGGAAAAAGTAATTTCCTCTGTTGACCATAATAAAGGTTTGGTAATTGTTACAGACAGTGTATTTAGTATGGAGGGTGATATTGCACAGCTAAACCGCCTAACCGACATTGCTAAAGAACATAATGCCAGGGTTTATGTAGATGAAGCCCATGGAACCGGTGTTCTTGGCGAACATGGGCGGGGCGCTTCTGAGTTACTGGGCGTTGAAAGTGATGTAGATATCATAATGAGTACTTTTAGTAAATCTTTTGGCTCCATCGGGGGATTTGTTGCAGGACCAGGACCGGTAATCAGCTATATTAAACATAAAGCCTTACCCTTAATGTTTAGCGCCGCTCCAACACCGGCGGCAACCGCCACGGTTTTAAAGTCACTGGAAATAATGAGAACCGAACCGCAGCATAGGGAACGCCTCCAATATATCTCCAATTATATGCGCACAGAATTTATCAGCCTTGGTTTTGATACCGGAGTTAGTAAAGATACGCCGATTATTCCCATCTATATCAGAAATGATGAAAAAACCTTTTATTTCTGGACAAAATTATTTGAGAAAGGGGTCTTTGCTAATGCGATAGTAAGTCCTGCCGTTCCACCTGATCAGGCCTTATTGCGCACCAGCTATATGGCCAGCTTAACCGATAATGACCTGGATAAAGTCCTGGATATCATGAAAAGAATCGGTAAAGATATCGGCCTAATATAAAAATTGAAGGATTCAGCTATGTCTGTAAAAATCATACCTGTAAATACAAAGAAAGAGAAAAAAGCGTTCATCGATTTTGAATGGGAGATTAACGAAAACACACCAAACTGGGTAAGTCCCCTAAGAATGGAACGTTCAAAAATTCTCAACACAAAGAAGAATCCTTTCTATCAACATTCTGAAATTCAATTATTTCTCGCCATAAAAGATTCAAAAATTAGCGGCAAAATTGCGGCTATAACTAATGAAAATTATACTAAATTCCAAAATGATGATGCGGGCTTTTGGGGCTTTTTTGATTGTATTAACGACCAGGAAACGGCCAATGCCCTTTTTGATACTGCCGCCTCCTGGCTGCAAGAGAGAAAAAGAGATAAGATGATTGGCCCCATGAATCCTTCACTCAATGACGAAGCAGGTTTGCTAATTGAAGGATTTGATACGCCTCCCTACATTATGATGACTCACAACCCGGTCTACTATCCGAAACTGGTAGAAGGTTATGGTAATAAAAAAATAAAAGATGTTTTCGCTATGCATGTTCTTGTTGAAGATGCTAAAGAGCATATTAGTGAGAAGATGAAACGCGTTGCTGAAAAAACCATGAAGAGATATAATATCACATTACGTACTATTAATCTGAAAGAATTTAAAAAAGATGTTAATCTAATCATGGAAATATACAATGACGCCTGGGGCGATAACTGGGGATTCGTTCCTTTTACCGATGCTGAAATCGATATGCTGGCGGCCGATTTAAAACAGATCGCTGATGATCGAATGGTACTATTTGCTTTAAAAGACGGCGAACCTATTGGATTTATTGTAACCATACCCAATATAAATGAAGTTTTAATTAAAATTCCAAACGGGGAACTACTTCCCACCGGCATATTCAAACTAATGACCGGAATTAAGAAAATCAAGACATTACGCGTTATCATTTTGGGAATAAAAAAAGGACATCAAAGGAGCGGACTAGGCGCTAATCTATATTTAAAATCCATTCTTCTCGCGGATGAACTCGGTTACCAGGCATCTGAAATGTCCTGGATATTGGAAGATAATTATACTATGCTGCGCCCATTAAAAGATTTTGGAGCAAAACCGTATAAAACATACCGTTTATATACCTACCCCTTGGTATAAAAAAAGTCTGGCAGAATATACTACCAGACCAATTTTTTGTTAAAAAAACAATACTTTGCTTTTTTAATACTCATCTTGATTATAATAATCTTCATTTCCGGTAAATGCCGTTGAGTTATATTTTTTGTCTTTATTACAAAAATCAAAAAACTCACAATCCTGACATTCAAAATCCTCACAATTTACCATATCTTCACATGTACCGTTCAAATCAAATGTTATTGAGCCACGATAACATAGTGTATCATGATTAAAATGGCAATCATCACAGCCACATGTAAGGTTTTCAAAGTAGCCCATAAATAAATCCTCCTCCGAAAAGCCTATTTTCCATCTTTTTAATTTTCATCATGTTCTCTCAAATATTTACTTCCTTCTTCTAATATTTTTTTTTCTTCATCGGTCAAATTCAAATATCCAACCTTATTAATTTTATCTAAAATCTCATCAATAACTTTCCTATAATGCTCTGTCTTACTCCCGCCACCCCGACGATAACTCATACTATTTTTATTTGAAGCAGGTTTATTTTTTGACAAACTCAAGAAAATCTTTTTCATTTTATAAAGCAAATGTTGATATCGTAAATATAGATAACCAATTAAAATCCCGCCTAAATGAGCCGCATGAGCAATACCGTCTGTATTCGGTCCAATAGTAGAAAAAAACGAAATTAAAAACATAAATCCCATAAAGTATTTTACTTTAACAGGAAACATAAAATAAATATAGATCATTCTATCAGGATATCTTAAAGCATAGGCCAGCATAACTCCATATACGGCGCCGGATGCTCCGATAGTACTCGAATTTGAAAGGAGAAGTACTGTTAAACCTGCGCCAATTCCGGTAATAAAATAGTATTTTAAAAACTCAGCAGTTCCCCATTCGCGTTCCAATTCGGAGCCAAACATCCAAAGGATAAACAGATTGAAAAATATATGCCAAAATCCTCCATGTAAAAACATATAGGTTACAAGCTGCCATATTTTAAAATGATAGATAATATCAATCGGGTTCAAGGCAAAATTATTGAGTATCACCATATTTAATGTGGGATTAATAAACTGCATAATGAACACAATGCCATTAACATAGAGCAGGTTTTTTATCCCGGGCGGGATAGTGCCTCCGCCTAACCCGAACGATCGTTGTTGATAATTCATAAAATTACTTTATTCTAATTATTGATAAATAAATTAATATGCTTTGGCAAAAATGACCCGGCCCTCAGATATTTCACCGCAAACAATACATTTTCCTTCTTCTTTTTTCCGGTTAAATGGAATGCTGCGAATAGTTGCTTTTGTATCCGATTTCACTTTTTCCTCACACTCCGGACTTCCACACCAGTGACTTTTAACAAAACCGCCTTTACCGCCGAAAAATTTCGTTAACTTGCGATATTCGTCTATTTCATGTGTATTTTCATCTCTAAAAGTTTTTGCTTTTTCTAACATCTCTATCTGCATATTTTCCAGCTCGGTACCCACTTTATCGAGAATCTCATCCACATCTACACTTTGTTTTTTCATTGTATCACGGCGGACAAGAACGGCCTGTTTATTTTCAACATCCCTTGGTCCTATTTCTAAACGTATGGGAATCCCCTGTAATTCCCAGTCGGCAAATTTATATCCCGGTTTAAACTGTTCACGACTATCAAATATCACTTTATATTTTGTTTTTAATTCAGTTAGTACCTTTTCTGCAAAATTTAATACAGCTGACTTTTCTTCATCTCCCCGCCAAATAGGAACGATAACAATCGGTTTTTGAGCCATTCTCGGCGGTAGTACCAATCCTCTATCATCACTATGTGCCATAATTAAAGCGCCAATCAAGCGCGTACTTACACCCCAGGAAGTCGCCCACACATAGGTCAATTCTCCATCTCTATTTTGAAACTGAACATCAAAAGCCTTTGCAAAGTTCTGCCCCAGATTGTGGGTAGTACCCGCTTGCAATGCTTTGCGATCCTGCATCATAGCTTCGATGCAATAGGTATGTAAAGCGCCTGCAAATTTTTCCGATTCTGATTTTTTTCCGAGGATAACCGGAATAGCAAGATACTCTTCAGCAAATGTTTTATAAACATTTAGCATTTTGAGCGCTTCTTTTTCCGCTTCTTCAGATGTCTCGTGAGCGGTGTGTCCTTCCTGCCATAAGAATTCCGAAGTTCTTAAAAAAAGACGGGTTCGCATTTCCCAACGCAGCACATTGGCCCATTGATTAATTAAAATAGGAAGATCACGATAACTCATGATCCATTTTTTATACATAGCCCAGATAATGGTTTCAGAAGTTGGGCGGATATATAATTTCTCTTCAAGTTCCTGGCCGCCGCCAATGGTTACTATCGCACATTCCGGAGAGAAACCTTCCACATGTTCCGCTTCTTTTTTCATAAAGCTTTCAGGGATCAGCAAGGGGAAATAGGCGTTTTCATGGCCTGTTTCTTTAAACATTCTGTCTAAATTCTGCTGTATTTTCTCCCAAATAGCATACCCGGTCGGACGGATAACCATCGCTCCTTTTACCGGAGAGTAATCCGCTAATTTTCCCTGAATTACTACATCTGTATACCATCGTGAATAATCAACATGTCTCGGCGTAATTTTATCAGCCATTAACCTCTCTACCCTTTCTGCATATACGTTAAAAAAATAAAAGTACGCCTGAAGGGAATCGAACCCCCAGCCTTTGGAACCGGAATCCAACGCTCTATCCAATTGAGCTACAGGCGCATTCTCTAAAAGTGGTTGGAATATATCGGATGCATCCCTTAAAGTCAAATAAAAAACAGAGAATTTCTAAAATAAAATTTTAAATTAAACTACCCTATGCAAATACTCTCTATTTATTTAATAAATGTTGTAATAGTTTTATAGTTTTCCCGAATATTTTGGCCACTATTTTAGTTTAAATCCGTAATAAATCACATCTTCTCTAATGTGTTATTTTGAATAACAACGATCATTCATGCTATAAGTCCATAACCCTCCAATATTTTAATTATAATATCCCCATAAGTGGAATAATTAATTTCCAAATAATATAGATAGCTTAAAATCCAATTTTAAATACCATGTAATTAAAATCAGAGAATAACCTAAATTTCATCACTTTTTTATATTAACTACCCATAAACAAGCGCTTATTTCATACCAATTTTCTTGTTTAATGATTCAAATAATCGTATCTTTGCAAGCAGCATAAATGATAATATTTATGGTAGGCTTCTTACTACTTTTTATTAAATCCGGCAGGTTAATTTTAAACCGGGCCTGATAACTTTTTTATTAGTGATAAGGCATTAACCATTATTAGCGACTCAATAAAAACAAATCAGTATGATAAGCGTTTTATAAAAAGATGTTTTACACTCGCAAAACGGGGAGCGGGACATGTCAACCCTAATCCTTTGGTAGGCGCTGTCATCGTCAAAGATGGAAAGATTATCAGCGAAGGATGGCATAAAAAATACGGCGGTCCACATGCTGAAGCAGAGGCCATCACAAAAGCAAAACCAGGGGATATTCGTGGTGCAACACTTTACTGCAATCTTGAGCCCTGCTGTCACACAAATAAACAGACGCCGCCCTGTACACCACTAATTATCAGGCATAAAATTAAACGGGTTGTTATCAGTAATATTGACCCCAATCCTGGTGTTTCCGGTCAGGGTATCGAGCAATTAAAAAACGCAGGCATAGAGGTTATTAGCAGAGTTCATGAACAGGAGGGAGAATTTCTAAACCGTTTTTATTTTAATTTCATAAAAAATAATCGACCTTATATTACTTTGAAAATTGCACAATCTCTCGATGGCAAGATAACGAAGGAAATGGGCACACAAACCTCCGTTACGGGTAAAGAAGCAAAACGTTTTGTCCACCAATTACGGGCCCAATATGACGCTGTAATGATCGGCGCCAACACGGTTAACATTGATAATCCGGCATTAACCGTACGAGAAATAAAAGGGCGAAACCCTTTAAAGATAATTATTGACGGCGATTTGGATACTTCTGCGGAGGCAGTTGTTTTTAACGATAAATCTCTTTTAATAACTTCAAAAAATGCAGATAAGAACAAATTAGCAGCTTTTAAGGAAAAAAAGACACAGATTATTCTTTTGTCACCCGATAATTCAGGGAAAATATCTTTTAATGAAATAAATAACATACTTGCAGAACAAAAAATCACTTCAGTATTAGTAGAAGGTGGAGCGGATATAGCCTCTCAAATTATAAGCAAACAGCTATATGATGAATTAATCGTTTTACAATCTCCGGAAATTTACGGAAGAGGTCTTTCGGCATTTAACTTAACAGAAAATATAAAACTTAAGATTAAATCTATAGATAAACTGGGAGAAGATTTAAAAATAATCATGCAATAAAAATTAATAGATTATGTCATTAGCTCA
>JAUVIB010000173.1 GCA_030592985.1 Calditrichaceae bacterium
ATCCTTATCTAATCCATAATTTCTTAGAAATCCAATCACCGTAGCGGTATCAAAGTCATACTGGTGCTTAGTGGGTTCCATAGGTTTCGGTTCGATAAAAAAAGTACCGTTAAAACCAATAGAGCGGGCATAGTCCCGGGCTTTTGTTAAAAACATGGCGAGATGGTCAAGCTCACGTTTCATATCGGTATTTAATAATGAAAAATATCCGTCACGTCCGCCCCAAAAAACATAATTTTCACCATCTAAAAATAATGTAGCATCAAGTGCGGTTTTAACTTGTGCAGAAGCAAAAGCAATAACATTAAAATCAGGATTTGTAGAAGCGCCATTCATAAAACGTGGATGGGAATAGAGATTACATGTCCCCCAAAGAAGCTTAACCCCGGATTCCTGTTGTTTCTGTTTAGCTGATTCAATCAGGGTCATTAAATTCTTTTCAGATTCAACAATACTGTCTCCTCCGGGGGCCATATCCCGGTCATGAAAACAGTAATAAGGAACGCCAAGTTTAGTAATAAACTCAAAAGCGGCGTCTAATTTGTCTTTAGCCGATTGCATAGGATCAGAGCTTTGCAGCCAGGGGAAGTCTTTGGTAGGAGCGCCAAAGGGATCCGTTCCCGTTCCACAAAAAGAGTGCCAATAAGCAACCGAAAACCTAAAATGATCTTTCATTGTTTTTCCGGCAACTATTTTATTTTCATCATAACATTTAAAAGCTAATGGGTTTTTGGAATCAGATCCCTCATACCCGATTTTACTAACGCCTTTAAAATATTCTTTATCGCCTGTTATAACACGTATTGACATGGTAAGCTCCTTATAATTTAGATTTTACGAATTTTATAAAAAAATATTTCCAAGAATAGGTTCTCTTTATTGGATCAATGTCGTTCTCTATGGGTAGATGATAATAAAGAACTATTTGGCCACAGATTTTCACAGACTTAATAATAAAAAACATTATTTATTACTAAGTTTTGATTGTACTATTTTTATTTTTCAATTGTTTTGTCTTCTACTAAACAGACAATGAGTAACATTGAAATTATCATAATCAAATTTTTTATCTGTGTCAATCTGTGGCTTAATTTTAATTATCCACACTATTCGACATAGGGCCTATTATTTTACATAAAACAACGCATTAGCCGGGATTTCTTCTTTATTTATGCCGGGTCCTTTCCAACTAACTTTATTCATGAATCCGCCGCCCATCTGGAAATATTTTTGCGAAATTTTATATATACCTTTTTTTATAGCGATTGTTTTAAAACTCTCCGAAGCAGGATGCCCGCCATCAGAATTAATAAATTCTTCTCCATCAAGATATAGGATACTGCCGTCATTAGTTTTATTATAGATTACGTAAACGCCGTTTCTGGGAATTTTTAAATATCCGCGGTAAATATAAGCAAAATATTCATCGTTTGTACGATTTTCGATATTAAAATTGGGAATAATTCCGCTTTTTAGAGGCTTTAATTGTTCTAATTCCCGGACAAACATTACCTTTTCTTCATAATATTTATATTTTAATCCTTTTTTAAAAGCAGCGCTGCCTTCATAATTTTCAAAGGATTCAAAACTAAGTTTTTTTAGTCTTTCGCTGACAGTAAGGCTTTTTAAAAGTCCTTTTTTGTAAGCTATGAATTTTAAATCCGTTGTTTTATGCAATATAATTGGATTAGTAAATAATTTAGATTTTTCGCTTGGTTCACTACCGTCAGTAGTATAATAAATTTTAGCCCCTTTGATATCACAATCCAGCCTAACAGAAGCCTTTTTTAAGAAGTATTCGTCATTAGTAATTATATAAGGCATGCCGACAGCCGGCTTAAAAACTTGCCTGGCAGGTCTGTCCGACTTTGACGTCCCCCATTTATAATTTGGTTCTGCTCCCATTACAAAGACAAGTTCACCGCCCTTAACAATATCATTATGCTGGATCCAGGATTTTGTATAATCCTTACCATTCAGGGTAGCCGATTGAATATATTTATTTTCTTTCGATACGGTATTCGAACGGATGATAAATTTCTTCCCGTTTTCCAGATTAAGGGTTACTTTATCAAAGATTGGGCTGCCGATTTCATAGTTTGGAATTCCGGGAGTAACAGGATAAAACCCCATGGCGCTAAGGATATACCAGGCTGACATCTGTCCGCAGTCTTCATTCCCTTTTAAGCCGTCCGGTTTATCATCATACATTGTATCAAGAATTTGCCGTACAATATTCTGAGTTTTAGGCGCAGCGCCCACGTAATTATATAGATAAGCCATATGATGACTTGGTTCATTGCCGTGTGCATATTGTCCGATCAATCCTGAAGCGTCTTTGACGTCTTTATCGTGTTTGGATTTATAAGTTAAAAGATGGTCAAGCCATTTATCGAATTCTTTATCACCTCCAATTAAATCGATGAGTCCATTGATATCCTGCGGGGCAAATAGACTGTACTGAAATGAATTCCCTTCCACAAAATGTTCACTGCCCTCGGCCGGATCAAATGGAGTAACCCAGGTTCGGTCCGAATTTTTTGGGCGCATAAATCCTGTCTGCGAGTCATATATATTTTTATAAAATTGGGCACGTTGTTGATAAACAAGATAGTCCTCTTCCTTTCCTAATACTTTAGCCATCTCCGCCAGGCACCAGTCATTGTAGGCAAACTCCATTACGACAGATACCGAACCGCCGCCTTTATTGGCAGGAATAAATCCCATACGGGAGTAATATCCATTATGTTCCACCTGGTTTTTCATCGCTTTATAAGCCAGATTTACATCAAAATCACGAATTCCTTTTTGATAGGCGTCTAAAATAATCGGCAGAGAATGATGCCCGATCATAGAACCGGAATATTCACCCCAAATTTCCCAGTGCGGCAGCCTGCCTCCATTTTTGTATATCTCCAGAAAGGTTTTCATATATTCATTCATCCTGGAAGGCTCGATAATTGTATAAAGGGGCATTTGGGCACGAAAAATATCCCATAATGACCATACGGTATACCGTGTAAATCCTTCAACTTTATGAATTTTATGGTCAACTCCGCGGTAATATCCGTCAACATCATTCAAGATGACCGGCGCCATAGCTGTATGATATAATCCGGTATAAAATATCCGGCGTTCCCTTTCTGTTCCTCCTTCAACATCAATCAGGGCAAGATGTTTTTTCCAACTTTCTTTTGCTTGAGCTTTTATACCATCAAAATCCCAACCTTTATTTTCAGCTTCAAGATTCTTTTTAGCGCCTTCAATACTGACCGATGATATCCCGACTTTTACCTGGATTTCTTCGCCTTCTTTCGTGCTGTATTTAACATAAGCCTTAATATTTGTACCTTTTGCATCTTTGATATTTTTAATGGTTTTATCATTAATGGCTATACCATAAGATTTGAACGGTTTTGAAAATTTAGCATAGAAAAAAACATGTTGATCTTTTGCCCAGCGAATAGATCGCCTGAAACCTGTAATTTCTGTGTCACTAATTATAGTAATCTCCGAAGCAATCACCCGGTCACGGTTTTTTAAATCGATAATAATATTTGAATTCTCTGATTGCGGAAAAGTATAGCGATGAAAACCTGTTCGCTTTGTTGCGGTTAACTCTGCAGTAATATTGTAGTCATCGAGTAATACCTTGTAGTATCCCGGAATCGCTTTTTCATTATCATGACTAAAATTGGAGCGATAGCCGCTATTACTGTCCTCTTCATTACCAACGAGGATATTTGCCTTGCCGGTTGTGGGCATCAATAATATATCACAAAACTCCGGCGCTCCTGTGCCGCTTAAATGTGTATGGCTGAACCCCATTATGGTTTTATCGGAGTAATGATATCCGGAAGAGCCGTCCCAGTTCTCCATGCGGGTATCCGGGCTCAGCTGCACCATCCCGAATGGCACCATGGCTCCGGGGAACGTGTGCCCGTGCCCTCCCGTACCAATAAAGGGATCGACATATTTCGTATAATCCTTTTCCTGATTTAGATAATTAGTGTCCTTTTTAGTGCAATTTATCATTGCAAAATTTAAAAGAACCAAACTGAATAAAATAATAGATTTAATCATTATTTCTTTCCTCCAAAGACTATATTTTAGGTTGAATAACGTAGTAATATATCCATATTGCATTTTAATGTCAAAGAAATGTGTTATGATAAATAACGGTCATAATTTATTGTATTTATGGCAATTATATTCTTATATTTGAATGGTTCAATCAATAACAATCCGTAATAAAATATTAAACATATCAAAATGAGATCATTATGAGTCATCATAAAAAAATAATACTTAAAATTATATTAATCACACTCTTACCTGCTTTAACACATCTCTCTTTGGCCACAGGGTCTAAAACTCCAGATAGCCGGGCTGAATTAATTATTATGTTTATCGTTGATGGTTTGCGCCCTGATATGATCAATTCTGAGAATACACCCAACATCCATAAACTTTTGCAGGACGGTGTTTTCTTTGAAAACAGTCATGCCATATTCCCAACCGTGACCAGAGTAAATTCTGCCGCTATTGCAACCGCCTCCTATCCGGATCATAGCGGCATTGTCAGTAATAGTATTTTTATTCAGGAGATAAATCCGACATCATCCTTTACAACCGGAGATTACCACAACCTGCGTAAATTAGACGAACTGACAAATGGTAAATTATTATTACGTAAATCATGGGCACAACGGCTTGCCGAAAATGGATTTATGCCGGCAGCAATTAGTTCCGGGTCCAGCGGTACCTCTTTTCTCCAGAACCATCGCGCATCCCAAGGGATAGGAATTCTCATCAACGGCTGGTTCGAACCTGATTCAATCGTTGCATTCCCAAAAGAAGAAAATGAGCGTATTTTGAACAAAATCGGTACTGGACCTGATGTGAGTCAAGAACCAAATTATAATAAAAAAGTAAACTGGACAGTAAAAGTACTCATAGATTACCTACTGGAAGAACAAAAACCAGATGTTATTTACTGCTGGTTAACCGAACCTGATCATACACAACACAAAGCAGGGATAGGTGCTCCGAAAAGCCTGGAAACCATTTTGAATTCTGACAGAAATATCGGACTGGTCATTAAGAAAATAAAAGAATTAGATTTGTATTCCAAAACGAATATTTTAGTAACATCCGATCACGGGTTTAGCACCTATAATTATAGCGTTAATGTTGAAAATGAACTGATAAATGCCGGATTGAAGGAATCTCCTGAGTCGGGTGACGTTGTTCTCGCCAGCAGCGGAGAATCGGTTCTTATTCATGTCAGAGATCGCAATAAAGAAAAATAGAAAAAATTGTTAGTTATTTCCATAAACAAAAATGGATCGATGTTATTTTTACGGCAGGCGAAGGAACAGCGCCAAAATATTTTCGTGGCTGGATTGATGGTACCTTCTCGCTTGAGGTAGTGCACTTGCCTGCCAAAGGGCGTGGTCCGGATATTTTAATTACATTTCCCTGGTCATCACAGAAAAATAAATATGGATTCCCCGGGATGGATTATTCAAATACCGGTGGAAAAAGCCGTCCGCGAACTGGCGTTAGTGCCGGGCACGGCAGCATGAGTCCCTGGACCATACGCAACACCATGATCGCCTGGGGTGTCGATTTTAAATCCGGCATAAAAAGCAGGGTGCCTACTGCTAACATTGATTTCACAGCAACGATTTTATCGTTAAAAAATATCCGTTTTGATGATGATATTCAGGGTCGGGTTTTGCATGAAGCTCTAAAGAATGGCCCGGATTCGGAAAAAATCCCTGTGGAGACAAAACTCTTAACCATTCATCATCATGAACGAACGAGCGTAGTACAAATCTCATTGGTTGGAAAAAATTGGTATATCGACAAAAGCTGGCGGATAGAAGCAGAATAGTAAGGAAGAATATTTTTAAGAAATTATTGGGTAAATCCATACCTTTATTTTTCTATGTAAATATTTAACTATATAAAAACGGAGAAAAAAATGAACACAACGATGAATCGTCGTAAATTTGTTTTTAACTTATCTTCCGGGGTAGTTGCTTTATCTGTGCCTCTTGCAGTACTGGGAAAATCACAAAAGGATACATTCTCTTCAGAGAAAATTCTTAACATTGGAATCATTGGAGGACGCTTCGGTTCGCAATTTTATTGGCATGAACACCCAAATTGTAAAGTAACGGCAGTCTGTGATATTCGCCAGGACCGTCTTGATACTTTAAAGAAAACCTACCATTGTGATGTTGGTTATAAAAATTTCAAAGATTTAATTGCTGATAAAAATGTTGATGCTGTTGGTGTATTTACCCCGGCTCCTCTGCATGTTTACATGAGCGTTGAAGCAATGAACAGGGGAAAACATGTGATCAGTGCGGTACCGGCTTGTATGGATGAGGAAGAAGGCGTGGAACTTCTGGAAACTGTAAAAAAAACCGGTATGATTTACATGATGGCTGAAACAAGCTTCTATCATCGCGAAATCATATCCTGCCGGAAATGGGCGGCGGAGAAAAAGTTTGGTGAAATATTTTATTCCGAAGCAGAATATCACCATGATGGCTTAATCGCCATAATGTTTGAAGATAACGGATTGCCGAATTGGAGACATGGTTTCCCGCCTATGCATTACCCGACCCACTGCACAGGAATGTTGATTCCGGTTACCGGTGAAAGACTGGTGGAAGTGACTGCTACCGGCTGGGGTGATGATCATGAAGTACTACGAACGAACCTTTATCAAAATCCCTTTTGGAGCGAAACGGCTATGTTTAAGTCATCGGGCGGTCATTCAGCACGTGTTGCAGTACATTGGAAAGTGGCCTCCGGCGGAACAGTGCGCTGCCAGTTTTACGGAACGGAAATGTCATA
>JAUVIB010000324.1 GCA_030592985.1 Calditrichaceae bacterium
AAGACGAAGACGGTTAATTTATCTGTTTATAATAAAGTATACTTGAAGAAAAAAGGGCAAAACCGATTCCGATATAAACAGGAGCTAAAAGGGGCTTTGGGATAAGCCCGCTTGTACGCATCATGATACCCATAGTCATCATAAATACTATCAACAAGTAACTATGCCATTTCTGAAAAGCAAAAACACATGTTTTTTCCGATAACCCTTTAATACGATATATATTTTTTTGAGCTATTTTACTAAAACCAAAATAGGATATTGCACCACCAAGAAGGAGGCCGGTTGTCACAATAATCAGGTTTTGTGCGGTTTCTAAGTTAACCATCCATTTTACAGCAATTCGCACTAATAATATTCCGGCTCCGCTCCATATTAATCCGGATAACAATATTAACCATTTTCTATTAACAGCCGGTTTTAATCTTTTAAACATTACATATATCCATAAATTATTCAATAAGAGTAGACTACGAATTTATTTGAGATTCTCAAAATTAATTATTCACCCTATAAATTGTGAAAAAACATTATGAAACAAACCTGGACATTAAAAAACAAAATTGCATTAATTACCGGAAGCACACGCGGTATCGGAAAAGCGATCTCCGAGGAATTCGCAGACCTGGGCGCCACTGTTTTCATTGTAGCAAGAGATAAGAATGATGTTCAACAGCACGTTTCTTCCTTGCATTTATCGGGATATAAGGCTGAAGGAATCGCCGCAGATGTAAGCAGTAAAACAGATCGGGAGAAACTATTTGAATTCATAAATCAACATACAGATCATTTAGATATTGTAGTAAACAATGTTGGTACAAACATTCGTAAAAAAACAGTAGAATATACCATAGAAGAATATGATTTTATTATGAATACCAATATGAACGCAGCTTTTGATATTTGCCGACGCTCATACCCCCTGCTGAAAAAATCACTCAATGGGACCCTGGTTAATGTACTCTCTGTAGCAGGCCTTACCCATTTGCGCACGGGTTCTCCATACGGAATGAGCAAGGCTGCGCTAACTCAGTTAACCCGTAATCTGGCCGTTGAATGGGCAGAAGACGGTATCCGTGTCAATGCCGTAGCGCCATGGTATATAAAAACGCCGCTTGTTGAAAAGTTATTGAACAATAGGGAATATTTGAATTCAGTTATCGAGCGAACGCCACTCAGGAGAATCGCAAAAGCACGGGAAGTAGCTACGGTTGTAGCTTTTTTATGTATGCCCGCTTCTTCCTACATCACGGGACAGTGCATTGCTGTTGATGGGGGTTTTACGATTAACGGTTTTTAGCATCTCTTTTCATCAATAAAATAATTTTTAGCGTGGGGTAATAATTAGCTGGGTACTATGTCGTTTTGTGTGAGTAATAAAATTTAACATTTTAGAAAGAAAGATCATTAACCTAAAAAAAAGAATTTCCAATGACCAACAAGGAATATCCAATTTTCATTTTTAAAATCGTTACATTTCAAGATTTATGAATAGAGTTCTAAATGAATTGAACTATATCAAGTATTATAGATCTTCGTATCTACAGATTCAAACTATGAAAATAAAAAAGTTCAGAGTCTATTTTAAACAGGATGCAGATGTCGAGATTTAAACGTCACATGAGCCTATTGTAAGATAATAGGAACAATTAATAAAAACAGATGGTTTTTACATTGGATATTGGATTTGAGAGTTGGATGTTGGATATTGATATGGAGAAATAGAATAGAAAGAATTGATAGCTTGGAGTTTTGTAATTATTTAGAGCAATTAGAATAATTATGTCTATTATGAATTTTGTATCGCTCTTGTTGCACTATTTATGATTATTACCCACACGATTCGACATAGACCTATTAGCTGCAAATACACGAGAAAAACTTTTTGTTAATGCCTTATTGTTTTTTCGTGTCATTATCATTTCGTGTTAGTTTTTAAAAACGGATAAAAATATTTCAAAATTATTCATAACGCAGCGCATCGATCGGATCCATATTAGCCGCCTTGGCAGCAGGGTATAAACCGGCAAATAATCCGACTAATGTAGTAACGGCAATGGATGTAATAACCGCCCATAATGGAATAGCAAAAGGTGTTTCTAAAAGCACCCCCACAATCCAGGCAAACAGAATACCGAAAAACATGCCAACGACACCACCCAAAATACTCAACATTATGGATTCATTTAAAAATTGGAATAGTATCGAAGCTTTTTTCGCCCCGACAGCCTTTCGTATGCCGATTTCTCTTGTACGTTCGGTTACCGTAACCAGCATGATATTCATGACGCCAATACTGCCAACGAGCAATGAAATTAATCCTAATAATATGGCAACAAGCTGGATTTTACTTGCTATTCCGGCAAAAGAATCAATTAAGCTGTCATTTGACCAAATAGCAAAATCTTTTTCTTCGCCCGGTGGAACCTTACGCACTTTTCTCACAATTCCCACGACCTGGCTCTTTGCATCTTCAAAATCAACGCCTTCTTTGACTCTGATAGTTATATTTGCAGAACGATTACTGCCAAACAGCCCCATAAAGGTAGATATGGGAATTACTACAATATTATCGTTGCTGTCCCCAAATGTTGAGCTGCCGGCACGTTCAATAATTCCGGTAACTTTAAACTTAATCCCGTTAATTTTAACGATTTTATTTAGGGGATTCTCAAAGGGAAAAAGAATATCCACAATATCCATACCGAGAACGGTGATTTTCTTGCTTGATTGTATATCATTCCAGGTAAAACCGCGTCCATCATCAATAAAATAGCCATTATTAATAAAAAAAGCAGGTTCCCCGCCGCCAACAGTAATATTTGGATTTGTTTTTTTATCATTATACACAATAGTACGGCCGCGTTTCCATAGCTCTGCTCCCACATCATCAACCAAAGTGGCATTTTCACGGATTGCCTCAGCCACTTCTACTTTAATTTTTTTCCGTGGTTTTTCCCTGCGACTATGCCCCACCCTGATACCACTGAAATTCTCATCACGCTGCACCTGAAATACATTAGAGCCTAGTCTATTCATATCACTTTGTATAGAGAGATAATAACCCTCTAAAACGGACACAATAAAAATCACTGTAGCTATACCGATGGTAATCCCGATGGTAGTCAGGAATGAGCGCATTTTATTATTTTTTAACTGACTCAGAGCGACTGAGATATTTTCCGGTAAATGCATAATTATATTCCAATTATCACTTTGTTTTGTATTTATTTGTTAGTTGCTGGGTACTCGATGCTCGATGCTGGGTTGCAAATTCATATTCACTACACCTTGGGATTTTAATCATTGTTCGTTTTTTAGGTCAATTAGAGCAATTAGAAATTAGATTAATTTTTATTATTATATTTTTAAAACTTAGCGGCTGCCTATATTAAAATTCCGTTATTCATATCTCAAAGCATCAATGGGATTCAATTTAGACGCTTTCGATGCCGGATAAAATCCAGCAAGGACACCCACTGTCGTGGAAAATCCGAATCCAATAAGAATAGACGTCATACTAACACCGGTAGACAAATCCATCTGCGATAAAATCGCCGACCCCGCAAAATAACCCAGGATCAAACCGATAATGCCGCCGAAAGATGAAATCAAAACAGCTTCTATTAAAAATTGACTCAATACGTATTTTCTCTTGGCGCCAATTGCTTTCCGAATGCCGATCTCTTTTGTCCTTTCGGTAACACTCACCAGCATAATATTCATTATACCAATTCCTCCGACCAGTAATGATATTCCGCCGATAATAAAGATAATGGCAAATAAAGTAGTTGTTAAATCTGCATATAATTCTGTTAACATATCCTGTTGGTTGATGGCAAAATCATCAGGATCCGCCGGTGAAACTTTACGTACTTTCCTTAATATTCCTCTCAACTCATCTTTCATATCTTCCAACTGATCAGGATTATTGGTCATTACAGAAAGACGCAATCCACGCCGCCCGCCATAAACTTTTCGGAAAGTACTAATTGGTACAATAACAAATTCATCACGGCTCATTCCAAATGCACTGCCCTGTTTTTCCAATACGCCTATTACGAGATATCTATCTCCGTTTATTTTCAGACGTTTTTGAATGGGATTTTCATCTTTAAACAATTTTTTAGCCAAATCAGCGCCAATCAAACAAACATGCTTGCGGGTATGCACATCTATGGTTGTAATAAAACGACCGGTCTCGGGAAATATATTACTTATTTTATCATAAACTTCCGTGGCGCCAACCACAAAGATATTGTCAAATTTTTCCTCTTTATAGCTAACGCGTTTAATCGAATATACTTCGGGGGAAACATAATCACACGTTTTACAACTTTTCTTAATGGCATCGTACTCTTTATAGGTAATTTTCTTACGATTACGATATTTCCAAAAATCACCTTTAATAATCCATGGAGTTTTTTCTACATAAACAACCGATGAACCTATTTTCGATAATTGAGAATAGACATACTCGTTTAGTCCTTCAATCGTTGTCCAAATAGTAATAATAGTCATCACACCGATCAAAATACCCAACGTGGTCAGTAAAGAACGTAATCTATGGGTCTTTAGAGCGGTCCATGACATTGATAAATATTCGGTGAATCTTGAAAATGTCAGCATTTGTATTTCCGGTTTAAATGGATAAATTTAATGATTCTTTAGCCACGAATACA
>JAUVIB010000303.1 GCA_030592985.1 Calditrichaceae bacterium
AACATGATTAGCTTGTTCAAGAAGTTCAATTGTCCTATTCCATTGATTTTTATCAATGATGTCTAATGTACGGTTGATATTGTTGATGGATTCATCTGCCACACTATTTAAATAATCCAATTTTTCTATATTATTGTTTATTGATAATAATGACTTATATCTATTTATAGGATCAAGTTCTTTTCGTAGGTTGTTCAACAATGAAGACCTGATCTCTTGAAACCCCTCGTAGCCAAGGGCTTGAGCTAATCGGACTATGGTAGACTTGCTTGTCTTGAGTTCTGCTTCCAACTGTCTTACTGAACTGAGTGCAAATTTTTGTGGATTTTCTACGATATAATTTGCAACGACTTTCTGGGACTCCGTTAATTGTGGTATTTTATTCTTAATACGATCTTTTAAATCTTTTATACTGTTTTGCATCTTACTGTTTTGCATTTTAAATTAATTCATCTCTAATATTTTACTACGGCCATTTAAAGTTATGTCTTCTATAATTACTGCGGAATTTATGTTAATTGAAATTAGAAATCAATATTCAAAATCAGTGACATTTTGTGGTTCGGATTGCGGTTAACCGGATACAAACGCTCAACGACCTTCACGTTGCGTTTAAACCGGAACGCGCCTGTCCGCCCGGACGTGTTCCGAGTTGAACCGAGGTTATACTGCAATTTATACGAAATAATAACTAAAATTATAGATACTACAACTTATGGTAATGGCAAGGTTACAATAAATTCACAATATTGGCCTTCAGAATAATTTACTTTTATTTTCCCTTGGTGATCATCTGTTTTATTCTTTATAATATCCATTCCTACCCCACGCCCGGACGCTATATCGACTTTATCTGATGTTGAAATACCTGAGGTAAAAATACTTTCAGCGATCTGGTCTTCAGTCCAGCCTTCAATTTCCGAAATCTCCCACTTACCGGAATCTTTCGCCCTTTGGCGTAATTTATCTATCTTCAGTCCCTGCCCGTCGTCCTTAAAACGGAATCCGAAGGATTTGTCTTCAAGAAAAGTGGAAATCTCAATAACGCCAGAGGCGGTTTTGTTAAGCTTTACCCGCACGGAAGGAATCTCAATTCCGTGAGAGATAGAATTCCGAATCATTTGGATTAATATTTCTTTAACTAAAAGTTTGTATTGATGGGGTATATCATTGCTTACAAATTTTTCGCAGATCAGCTTAACTTCTTTGCACTGATCTTTGCTAATATTGGCGATTAAATTTTTTATCGATTGAATAAGCAATTGATTTTCATAGCTTCTCTTGGGTCTGAAGTGAGTATGAAAACGGCTAATCCGTTCTAATAAATTATTAACTTCAATAAAATCATTTTTCATATCATTTATAAGGAATACCAGAGGCGAAAAATCAACGCTTTTAAGTTTGACCTTTTCCTTAATCTCCGAAATTTTATCTTCAAACTGATGCGCTTTATCAGCAAAGAAATTTAATTCCAACAAACTGGCGTTGCCTTTTATTAGATGCATCGAACGGTAAATATTTTCCAAAATATCTTCATATTCCTTATTGTTCTTACAATTCTTTAACATACTCTCTACATATTTTACTTCCTTTTGGAAACTTTCCATAAACTCTTGAAGCATTGAAGGTTCTACCTGTAAAATGTTTAAAATCAATTCTATTTGTTTTTTTGACTGGTCTTCTTTCTCTTTTAATTTTTTCTCTAATTTAACCTGTTCTGTAATATCTCTTACCGTTGTAATCAACTCAGCCGTTTTATTCTTAGAATTTTTAATTCGTCTGATTTTAAAAGCTAAATATTTAAAATTTGACCATATTTCATTATTATCATTAATATTTACCATTAACTCCGCTAAAGGGCTTAATTCATCCAACATATCTTCCTCAATGGCGTCATTATACATTAACTTTAAGTACTCTTTTATTGAATTAATTTCTTTTTCTGCGACTTTATTGGATAGAATATTTATAAAACTTTTTTGGGCAAGATTTTTTTCATTAAAAATAGTTTCTAATTCCAGGGAATATTGAGAAGCGATTTCAAATTGGGAATTTAAAAGAAACAGACCTTCTTCCACATTTTGCAAAATGTTATCCGTTTCCTTTTTTGCATATAATAAATTTTCTGATGTTAATTTTAATTTTTCTCTTTCATTGATTAATTCTCTTGTCCGTTCATTTATTTTTTGTTCTAATACCTTTTTTTGGTTTTCTATCGTTCTGACACGAAGTTTGTAAATATTATATATAATTGATATGAAAAATAAGGTACATAGTAAATAGAACCACCAGGTTTGCCAAAAAGGTGGTTTGATATCAAAGCTGGCTGTGGCTGATTCCGACCAATTTTCCTGATATCTGCGGCCTTGAATTTCCAGCTTATAATTGCCGGAAGGCAGATTAGTATAATTTATCTCGCGGTTTTTCAGAGTCACCCAGTCCTTACTATATCCGTGTAAGCGGTAACGAAGGCTAATGCGTTTTTTATTGATGTAAGACAAACAAGCTACATTAACTCTTAAATCATTACGTGAATAGGGTACTGTTACAGCGCTGTCGCAAGGTATCTCTTCATTTTTAAGAAAGAGACGATGAATTCTAACAAGTGGTCGGTTTTTCTTAAGCAAAAGATCATAACGCGGATTATAGTGACTTAACCCTTCAGCAGTTCCGAACCAGATAGTTCCATCATAGTCGGGGAAAAACCCGTTGGCATTGGATTCGTTACTGGCGTAACCTTCGGCTGTGCCATAGTTGATAAATTTATTTCCATCATATCTGTCAACGCCGCGTGCTGTGCCAATCCAAAGGTTTTTATTATGATCGACTCCGATAGAATATACTGCATCGTCATAGAGTCCGTCCTCAGTTGTATAATTCTTGAAACCAGAGCCGTTATAACAAGATAAACCATGCGAGGAATGATACCCGAACCAAATGTATCCTTGGTGATCTTCACACAGGAAATGGGGCTCGTTAGTAGCAAGTCCATCTGCTGTAGTAAATGTTTTCCAGGATGCGCCGTCCCATCGTGATAATCCATTGTCGCCGGAAATCCAGACATTTCCCTTTCGATCAACAAATAAGTAGGCGTTTAAAAAAGATTGGTCAGGCGCATTTACTTTCTTATAACCTTTTTTACTTCGAATAAAGACGCCTTTTTCTCTTATTGAGCACCACAGTGTATGACTACTGTCTTCAACAATGGAAAGCACCATATTTTTATCAATATTTGACTCATCATAGAATCGAATACCATCGAAATAATTAAGTCCATTTTTAGTGCCAATCCAAAGAATGTCATTGCTATCTTCGAGGATACATCGGATATAGTTGTCATTCAATCCGTCTTTTCTGGTGAAATTGCGCCATTTTTTGCCGTCAAAGCGGCTCAAACCTCCCAGCGTTCCTGCCCAGAGATAACCTCTATGGTCACGTAAAATCGGACGTATATTATCTGATCTCAATCCGTCTGCTTTGGTGTATGTAGCAAAGGCGCGCCCTAAGAACTTAGCCATACCGCCAAAGCCTCCCAGCCAGACAATACCCTCATGATCTTCTAATATGGTTTTAATATTTGGGAAGGGTAAGCCGTTAGAAGTTGTGATAAATTGGACTTTACCGTTATGTATCATAGCGGCGCCGTCGCTGGTTCCCACCCAATACACACTGTCTCCGCCTGCGCAAAACGTGGTTGGCGGTAAGCCGGTTAGCCCTTCGGCAGATGTGTATTCAGCGGCCGGTTTCCCGTTTGAAAAGACTTTGATTCTATCCTTTAATCCCACCCAAAGATTGTGTTCAAGGTCTTCGCCTAATTTGTAAATCCGTTGAGTTTGAAGACTTCGATTTTGAAAGCGTATAAACCGATCCCTCTCGAAGTAATAAAGTCCGGCTTGTGTCCCAGCCCAAAGTTTGTTATTATGATCGATAAGCAGGGCATAAATTCCGGTTTGCGGTAAGCCGTTTATTTCAGTGAAATTTAAAAATTGTGAGCCGTTCCAGCAGGATAGTCCCGCCCCTGTGCCGCACCAAATATTTCCATTTGTATCCACTGCCAGGGATAATACATGATTATTGGCTAAGCCGTCTTCAGTTGTATAATTTTTAAATCCATGATTATCCCAACTGCTCAGTCCGCCTTCGCTGCCAATCCACATTTTGCCCGAATTATCCTGTGTAATAGTATTAATACGATCATTTATCAGTCCGTGCCGAATGCTGAAAATCTCAAAAACATTACCATCGTAGCGATTTAACCCAGCTTGTGTTCCAACCCATATATAACCGTCACAATCTTGGAATAGTACATTAACAGAAAGCTGCGACAAACCATCGTTGCCGGTGTAATTATGGAAATAGCGCTGCTGTGCCCAGCAGTTCCAACCTGTGCCATTAAGAACAATTAAAGTAATTCCTAATTTCCACAAATTGTTTAATCGGGTTAAAATTTTAAAGCTTAATTTTAGTTTACATATGATTTTCTTCACTGAACTACCGCCTGACAAAGGGATTTATTCCCATAATGTCTTGTTGTGTTAGTTTAATATCTATGTATTTCGGATACATAATATTGAGTTTCGTAATTTATTGTATAGTCCCGATCCCGATTAATCGGGATAAATGACCTAATGACAAGAGTTCCAATTATCAATTAATTTCCTTGTTATGTTCTTTTACTTTTCCATATCTTTTTAATATATGAAATAACTCCTTTCTTTATTTCGACCCCAATTATAATCTCTTTATATATAAAAAGATTTATAATAAAATTCAGTTATACCTAAAATTTTTAAAATAAAAACCTGAAAAATTCATAGCACAGCCCAAGGCTACAAACAAAGAAATTAATCAATTTGATCTATTCATAATTATCTCTCGCAGAGCCGCAAAGACGCAGAGTTTA
>JAUVIB010000183.1 GCA_030592985.1 Calditrichaceae bacterium
AATATTTAAATAATTCAAAAAAAAGGCTTCCCGGTGCTAGACAGGAAGCCAAAAAGCAACAAATGAGGGGAATAGGATGTTTCACAAAATTGCTGCTATTACTATCTATATACGGAAGGATTTTCTTAAAGTTTAATATTTTTTATTTCTAAATTGATTTATAAGATCCCATATTATTTATGAATCTATGTCGTTTTCTATGGGTAGATGATAATAAAGAACTATTTGGCCACAGATTGACACAGATTTTCACAGTTTAAAAAACTGCACAAAATAATTCAGACAGTCTCAAGTTGGACTGTAATAGAGGAGGTAAATTCCTGATCTAGTAATTATTTACGATGGTTAAATAGAAGCCGGGATTGAAGATATGTTCTTAAATTCGTTACGAATATTTAAATAATGACGACGCATCAAACGATTTGATTTCATATTAATCAATGCTACATAGAATTCCTTGCGAATACTGGATCGGGGGATCTTAATTTTTTCTTTTTTAAGAAGATCTAATGTGTTTTCCTGGATTTTCTGCAATGTGCGCATCGCCCAAAAGAGAGGCAGCAGACAAAATAAACGTATACGGGTTTCCTCTTTAGGAATCAGTAAAATATATTTTACTGCTTTGTCAAGGTGTTTTACAGTATTTTGGATAAGTTCATTAAACATCATCTCAGCACGTGCAGCATTTTTTTGTTCAAAAATAGAATCTCGTGTTAATTGATATTTTTTTAACAGCTCATCTGGAATATAAGATTGTCCTCTACGTAAATCAGTGGCCATATCGCGAATAATATTAACCATCTGAAGACCTTTGCCAAAAGATTCGGCAAACTGTTCCAACTTTCTTTTAAGCTGCGGTGTTATTTTTTTCGAAGAATATGAAAATAATTCTGTTAAAAGATATCCTACTGTTCCGGCTACATAATAGGTATATTCTTCTAGCTCAGGCATTGTTTTCAGAAAAGTGAAGCGCCGTTTTTTTAACTCCTGAGCATATTTTTTCATGCCGACAGACATTTCTACAACCCATTTGCCAATATGGTTTTGCATAGTCTTAGAAAAAGTATAAAATACAGATAAAACTTTTCTCAAATCATAAACAAGCCGCTCATCATCTGTTTCTATGGGTAAGGCTTTTACCATTTCAAGAAATTCATCCGTTGCCTGAGCACCTTTTATAGAAAAAATACGTGCATAAACCGTGAGCATTTCTCTTTTCTGTACGACTGTTAAATGATGGCTGTCTTCTACCGTATCAGCTATCCGAAATAGCAAGTAGGCAATGGCAACCGGCGTATCCAAGCCTTTAGGTAACAAACGGATAGTTGGTGCAAATGTACGTGATACTTTTGGTAAAGCATCCATACAATATTGAATGTTTGACTGCATGCAAAACCTTTATTATTTAATAACCTTATGAAATATACGACAATATATAAAAAACGCAATATTTTACGAAGATAAAAATATTCTTATTTATGGATAAGTTTACTCCAAATAAGATAACTCCATCAATTCTATTACTAACCTGCTTTCTGTTGCCAAACTGCCGGCGCTGTGAAAAATTGTTTAAATAAGGCACAAAAAGATTTTGAAATTAAAAAACCAGTAGATAATTTACATTAAAACCGCCAAAGCCGGATATTGAGAAAACATGACTTAATGATAATTGTAATCTGGAATCATTTTTAAATTGGTAACTCCATCCCAATTTAACTTTTTCGATATTGTTTTGCTTAAAATAATCGTTCTCAGCCTGAACACTTTTACTATCCCACTCATAAAAAGATTCCATGACTGCAAGCTCAATATTATGGCGACCGCTTTGATAATCGATCCAAAAGGAGGGCATTATTTCATTTCGATCATACTGATACGTTTCCATCCCGGATGAGGATGCTTTTTGTGCCAGATATCTTCCCGAAATCCTGAGTCTCCATGAAGAGCTAAGATAATAACTGTATAGTAACTGTAGCGAAACAATTCTATTATGTACATTATAGTCATACGCGGAAGTAGTATATATTTTCTTTTCATGAAATTCATAATATGTCGTTTCAAAACGAAGGAACGCATCATCACTAAAAAAATAATACAACCGGTTCACGCTTCTATTTGTGCTTCCCTGGTGTGATTTTAAGCCCAGCGAACGGCAACTATCCGGATAGTTCCAAATGAATCCAGCGGATTGCAATCCTTCAGAGTATAAACTCCACTTTTTGTTTCCCAGTCGAACATTCCAATTAAGACCGTATGGTTGTTGTTCTGTAATACCTTTAAAATCATTTTTTTCATCATAGACAAATTGATCCGCCTGCAGAGCAAAACGTATATAATTAGTCTGGTCTGAATTATACCAGGCGCCGCCAATTCTGACGTCTATAAACTCTTTATTAAATGCAGGATTAAACTGCATAAAAACTTTAAAATTAGAATAAAGACGCCTTTCCAGACCGAGATACAGTTGTTGTATTTCTTGATTTACAAAATGAGTCGAATATTTCTTATAATCAGCCATAAATGTCCAATTAGAATCCAGCGGCTCATTTATCAGAATACGGATGTCATTAAAAAGATCATGAATTTCAACACTGCCAAAATTCAGAAAGGCGCTGTTAGATTTATATTTACTTTTTTCCCATTCATAAACCCAGGAAGGATTATATGCATAATTTTCCATAACATGCAGATATAACAATTCGTCTTTAAAGCCTTGATCATGGGACCATAGCGCACTTTGGGCGTTAACTCTAACCAGAAATAACAACAGGCCGATTATTAATATTTTATAAACAGTATTCATTCGAAATCCCTCAGATTCTCTTTGGGATCACCTATTTGTCTTCCACAATACAAAGTCTCCCATAGTCTCAATGGGATGGCTTCTCCAGGATACCAACACTTGCCGCTATTTTGGCGCAATAAATCGGAATGCCATAGCCGCGAAACGTAGGAGGAAAAAATCAATAGGGAAAACAACAATTAGTTTTCAACCCATGTATTATTATATATTGCAATCTAACACACTAACTGTGAATTTTTAATATAATGACAAAGCTGATTTAATACCTATTAAAAAAGTAAAAAATGTAAAGGATGATAGTTTAAAACTAATCACTAATTAAAAATAACTATTTATTATTTATCGAAAATTGTCATTCTCACCCATTGTACGGTTTTTATGTTATGTTTATCATAAACCGCTGAAAGAGACGCCTTCAAATACCATCGTTGGCATTCTCGTCGAAGAGTACGGATAGGGATCATTACCCATCTCAATTAGACTATTCCAGAGTTCTTTGGCATTTCCGGAAATATTCATCTCATTTATCGGTTGTACCAGCTTGCCGTTCTCAATCAAATGTCCAACAATACCATAGGAGAAATCACCGGTTGTACCGTTGGAATTCCCACCAAGGAAACTGGTAACAAATATTCCCTTTTTTATATCTTTGATAATCTCATCTATATTCCTGTTACCATAGGAAAACACGGTATTGGAAGAAGACCCTGAATTGGGTTTCATTCCAAGTTTTTTACCATAATAACTGTCAATATAATAGGCTTTTAATACACCCTTATCAATCATAATTCGTTCCCGGGCGGCAATACCTTCGGAATCAAAAAATCGAGAACCCATTCCTTTTTTGATAAACGGATCATCTTTCATCGTGAATTTTTTCGAGGCAATTTTTTTATTCAACATTCCTTCGAGGAAAGAATTTTTCTGCTGTAATGCACGGGCTCCCATGGGTCCCTTTAACATTCTTAACAATCCCGAACCTGTTCTGTTTTCAACCACCATAATATAATTGCCGGATTCTATCTTTTTTTGGCCGATTTTGCGTAATGCCCGACTTGCCGCTTCTTTTCCGATTAAAGCAGGTGACGGCAGATCACTTTTATAACGAGTTCCCGGCCAATACCAATCAGAAGGACGACCTTTATCACCATCTTTCACGGTTACTTCCGCACCGGTGTAAAAATTTGTTCCTTGTGACTCACCGACAAAACCATTACTATTAACACGGGTAACATCAGACATCACATCCACATACCCCGATGTGGTTGATATAATTTTATCACTAACGGACATGGCGATTTCTTCAATTTCTTCTGCAATTTTTTTCCGTTCTTCAGAGGTTATCTTATCATAATTCTCATCTTTGATTTGCAAATCACCCGATATATCCTTCGGGTAGAGCGCAGAATCCGGAAGTTCTCTATATTTATCCTCCGAAAGATATTTCGTAGCAGCCACCGCCTCTTCAATGAATTTATCCAGCGTATCTTTACGTAAATCATTGGTAGAATGATTAGAATATCGATGGTCTAAGTAAATACTCAGACTTAAGCCGTTTTGAGTTGATTCTTTTAATTTATCCAATTGCTTATCACGATATTCGATCTCAACTTCTCTTTGATTACTAATAGATACCGCCGCCTGATCGGCTCCGTATTTTATGATTTTTTTAATCGCCCACTGGGCTAACTCTATATTTTGTTTACTCATTTTTTTATCCTATAGATTTTAATAAAGAAATTTCTGATTTTCACACTTTTTAGGCTACTCGGATTCTCGGGACACGGTGCTCGGAACTCGGTTGCTAAGTGTGATTTTATTTTTCATTTTTCTACTTTCTACTTTTTACTTTTTTTTCAACCAGTTCCACCTACGGTAATTTTCGAAACTTTTACGGTCGGTAGTCCCATTGAAACAGGAACACTCTGACCGTTCTTACCACAAGTCCAGCCGCCTTCCGCCATTTTAAAATCATCGGCAACCATCACGATATCCTTTAATACCTGCGGGCCGTTTCCGATAATATTGACGTCTTTTACCGGTTTTGTTAATTTACCATCTTCGATCAGATAACCCGATTTGACATAGAATGTAAAATCCCCGGCGCCAATATAGACTTGGCCGTTTGTAAAAGTTTCGGCATATAGCCCATTTTTTACTGATTTGATAATCTCCTCTTTAGTGTGAGGTCCGGGCAGCATATAGGTATTTCTCATTCTTGGCATCGGTGCAAAACGAAATGATTGTCTGCGGCCACTTCCTGTGGGTTTTACATTATAATGACGGGCACTGATTCTATCATGAAGATAACTTCGCATTACGCCGTTTTCAACAAGATATGTTTTTTCAGAATCATTTCCCTCGTCATCAATATTAATTGAACCGCGAATATTTTTATTCGTACCATCATCCACAATGGAAACAAAAGATTCTGCAACCGATTTATTAATTTTATCACTAAAAATAGAAACTTCTTTGCGGTTAAAATCGGCCTCCATACCATGCCCAATGGCTTCATGCAGTAAAATCCCGGAGCTTCCGGCGGCAAGAACCACTTCCATCTCCCCCGCTTCCGGTTTAACAGCATCAAACAGTGCAACAGTACGTTCAACCGCTTCTTTTGCCAGACGATTAATATTATGCGGTGTAAAGAACTCAATTCCTTCTCTTGCAGCCAGATTGAATCCATTCTGTTCCCTTTTACCATTCTGTTCGGCTACACAATTTACATAAATCATCGTTGACGGTTGATAATCGGTAACAACCCGTCCTTCTGAATTTGCAAATAATGTATAACCGCTCTCATCAATAAACCAGATATTAGATTTTATGATACGCTTATCGAGCGTTAATATTTTGTCATTTATTTTTTGTAAATAGGGTATTTTTTTATCAATCCCCACATTTTCCCATAGAGTAACGATTGGATAATAATTGGGATGCTGGTGAAGTTTTAGAGGAGCTGCATTAACCGTTTTTGATGAATTGGCTATATTAGCCGCAGTTTGTGCTGCCAGTTTCATAGCTTTGGGTGTAATCTCTTCGGTAAAAGAAAAGCCTGTCTGATCCCCTTTCAATACCCTGATTCCCACGCCAAAATCCACATTACTATAAGCACGATTAACTTCTTTATCTTCCAGGCCGATATAATTTGATATCTTTTGCTGAAAAAAGACATCACAATAATCACCGCCCTTTGACAGTGCTTCATTCATTACTTCTCTTATCATAGAGTCGCTTACACCGAAGCGATCATAATAGCTACTGGAATCCATACTGTTTACTCCGTTCATTGCAAATGCCCGCATTGGATCGGATTTTAAAAACGCCGGAACCATTCCCACCGCTGCTACAGTTTTAATACTTTTGTCCAAAAAATCCCGCCGGGTTAATTTTCCCTTCATCAGTCCCTCCTGGTTTGTTTAGAATTGATATTTATTAAAATATTCTATAATTTAAAACTAAATGAAATTTTTATTATTTTTATTACAGTAACTTATTTCCAATATATTTACGATATTTTTTCATAAATGATTCACATTTTATAAATATTGTATTGTTATTGGAAATAAACACATAATATTTTGCGTTTATTCCATACATCACATGTTTATTTGAGATTTATCACAATATAAAAAGGACTGAAATCTTAATTTATAATAAAACAACGTTATCATAAATATATTAATTAAAGAGAATTAAAAATCAGCCGATAATTTATTTAATAGCTTTTTGTATTTATTCCAATCTTTTAGAATAAATAATTTAAGGAGAAATTACCCAATGTCAAATCAAACTTTAAAACACAACTACTATCA
>JAUVIB010000306.1 GCA_030592985.1 Calditrichaceae bacterium
ACGACACAAAGAAACAACTTCCATTCCGGCATCATCGATTATTTGATGAACCTTAGATATGTCAATGCCTTCCAAGGCCTGACGCCAGATCGTTATCCCCTTCACCCCTTTTGCTGAAAATTTATCCACTGCCGTTTGCAAAGACCAGGGTTTGGTTGTAATGGTATGGATACATAATTTTGAAATGTCTTTAACAATACTTGCCGGCATAAGTTATTCCTCTTCCTACTAATCTAAATAAAACTTTAAATAAGGTTCATTGGTTAACAAGCGGTTTATGTAAAGAGCCAATTCACGGGCGTGATAATCGCCCCACATGGTCGCTTCATTACACGCAACCAATTTCTCCTCCGGTACATGATCCCAGCGGTTTGGCTGATGATAGACAGAATGTAGCAGCAAACCCTGATGTAAAGGATCAGAAGACAGATATGGCTCTCTGAAGAGATTATCAGCAATCGTTAAACCGGCCTTAAAATATCGGTCTCCATCCTTTTTTTTATGCTTTTGCAGATATTTTCCCAATCGTAAAAATCCCTGAGCAGCAATAGCTGCTGCCGAACTATCAACCGGTTCATATTCATTGAACGGATCGGCAGGTTTATTGCGATAGTCATTAATTTTATACAAATTCGGTGCACCGGTATCCCAGTATGGCACACCATCGGCGGGCATTTCACGTATATAAAAATCGGCTGTTGTGAGAGCAATATTTTCAAACCTTTTCAACGCGTTTTTTTTATCCTCCATGTTAGGAACACTAATTTCTTTAAACTCAGAATCATTTATTCCACTTAAAAATTCAAGCTGCTCGGCATAACCGCTTAAAATCCAAGCCAATCCACGCGTCCAGGTAGTAAAAGGTGAATATCCCTGTTGTGTACTGGGACAACGATATCCGCAATTGTTTAAATTAAAAATGGATTCGTGCACAACCCTGCCTGGTATATCATATCCGTCTCGGCCTTCCCCAAAATAAACATTGTATTTGGCTGTAGTTTCCGCATGCATGAGCACCCGTTTCAAAAGATTTATTTTCTCATCATTCTCACCCATGAGTGAATGACCCAATTGGTAGGCAATGGCCAAAACACGCAAAGTACGAATGGTATCGGAAAAAAGTGAATGCGGACCATTAAAAGAGTAAATATATCCCAATCCTTCCGGCAATTCCGTCCAGCGTGATGCCTGAACTGCGCCGGATAATTTTAAAGCCAATTGATAAAAATTCCGTTCCCATTCATTTTCTTTTAGTTTACCTTCGTTCATCATACGCAATAAATTTCCATAGGTACTCATATTATTAAAACCATGGTCATGAACACCGGTATGACTGATATGCATTGCCATTTGTTCAATGGTAGCTTTTTTTCCCAAGTCAAGGAAATACCTCTCACCGGTTGCGTCAAATTGCAAAAGAGCAGAGCCATATTGGAATCCCCTCGTCCATTCGGTCCAGCCTCGGCTTGTATATTGGCCGTTAACTGTAAAAACCGGCGTCCCTTTATTCGGATCCCAACTTTTTTCAATTGATTTTATTTTATCAGCGGAATATTGGAAAACATTATTTACTCCACTTTGAATTGCTTCAATTGTTATGTCACTATCTATTTTCATTCTATTGTTCCTTTATCACAGTCTGTGTATTTGCATACCGCCGCTGGCTTCGATTACTGAACCTGTTGCATATGGGAAATCACCCCGGGCCAATGCAGTAACGCTTCTTCCCATATCGTCCGGTGTGCCCCAGCGATTCTGTGGTATGAGACCTTCACGAATCAATGTATCATATTTTTCTTTTACATTGACGGTCATATCTGTCGCCGTTATTCCCGGCCTTATTTCATAAACATTTATCCCATACTCAGCGAGACGGTGGGCAAAAAGTGTTGAGACAGTACTTAAACCCGCCTTGGATATACAATACTCTGCACGCGATGGTGATGAAAAATAGACAGAAATTGAAGTTATAAAGATGATTATAGGCTTCACTTCCGAATTATTTTTTGTATATTCGATCATTTTATTGGCAATATTTTGCGTTAAAAAAAAAGTGCCTTTCAAATTAATATCCATCACCAGGTTATAACTTTCTTCTGTTGTTTCCAGCATATCCAATCGTTTTAGCGGAGCTACACCGGCATTATTAACAAGTACATCAATCCGGCCAAATTCCCTAAGAATAGTGTCAACCATGTACTGATGATCTTTATCGGACACAATATCCCCTTTAATTGGGAAAAATACACCGCCCTCCCGCTCTATTGTCGCTTTAACCTCGAACAGTCCTTTTTTAGTATCATCAGGATTGAAAGTACGTCCATTACCGACAACGATAAATCCATCTTTGGCCAACGCCAAGGCAATACCGCGACCGATACCGCGGCCGGCGCCTGTAACGAAAGCAATTTTTTTAGAGCTCATCATTATCTCCCCCGGTTATAACATATTTTCTTATAATCAGAGAGACTGATACTCCGATAGCAAGGAATGCATATAGTATTATATCTAACTTAATCGATAACAATTCATTTGGAATTATATTAAAAAGAGACGCCAGAAGAATCACAAAAGCTGACGTCGATAATATCACGAGCTCTTTACCGGGTTTACTTTTAGAGATAACCCCGCCTAAAATTATTGGCGCCATCATAGATGTTCCTGTAAAGCTAACCCTGGCTAATAAGGCCAATTCATCACCGGAAACCAGAGAAAACACAAGAGCAATCATCGCAAAAATAAATATTGAAATTTTTGTTTTTACCATTACTTTTTTCTCATCACCGGAAAGCAGGGAGCGGATTTCTGCACCAAGAGCAAAAATCTGTGCGTTTGTGGTGGAAAGACAGGCTGCAATCAGGCCAATAACCGCTAAAGCGCCCACCGGCGCCGCCTGATCGAAAAGAAGCGCTCCGGAGAGAAACTCTTTAGTCCCTACTCCGGCATATTTTACGGCACCATACATTCCGATAAAAATTGTCGGCATGATAACTACTATGGCAAAAGCCCCGATAGCAACAGCCATTTTATGTACTGACTTTAAATCTTTCATTATTATTATACGGCTGGTAAACTGCGGTTGACTAACCGGGATCATCATTATGGCGATCAGTGAGCCAATCAGAAATTGCCAGTTAAACAATCCTTTTGGACCAGGTAATGAAAGAAGCGCTTTATTCACTTCTTCAACTTTTGCAAACATGGAGCTAATATTGCCAAAATAATTTATCGATGCTATACCGATTATCCAAATTACAACAAGCAGTATAAGCCCCTGGATAGCGTCGCTGAAAATAATCGCTTTTAAACCACCAATTTCACTGTAAATGAGCATAACCGTAATGATAGCCAACGCCCAGCCCCAGGGCGCCATAAAACCCGGAAATGTAGCTTCGAGAAAAATTGAAACACCTTTTATTTGAATGGCCACATAGGGTATTAAAAAAATAAATGCATTGGCAAATACAAGATATCCAACCGTTCTGCTGCCAAATATGGAAACCATCATTCCCGAAACGCCTTTAAACTTATGCTCTTTTGCTTTTTTACGCACATGGTAGCTAAACCAGATAATAAAAAAGACCATAAAACTATCCGATACTGCCAGGAAAAACCATGAGCCTATACCGTGCACCCTGAAGAAATCCGGCATTCCTAAAAAGGTAAAAGCGCTGAACAAAGCCGCCGCAAAGGTGAGGATACCCAGTATGGCCCCAATATTAGATCCGGCAAGCATAAATTCATCAGCCGTACGCCCCCTTTTATAGGATTTAACAGATGCTAAAATAAGTAAAATAAGAAATATTACGCCAAATACTATAAACCATGTTCCCATTATTCATGCCCCTCTTCAATAACCTTTAAATATATTTTAGACCCTAAATATGTGAGCAATACTACTAAAATTGTAAATATCATTCCGAGCCATAAACTGAATGGTATCCCAAATAGTGTCGGTTCGTACTTTCCTTCCGGTATGATAAGCGGGGAGTATTCAATTAAGCCTATAATACATACTAACACGATTAACCATCGCCAGCGTTTGAGATAGTACATGCATAATTCCTTTCTTTGAATGATACGACTTTTCACCAAATTCTTAATTTTTTCCAATCAATATGGTTTTTTGGGGAAATATTTATTTTCATCTCTTTGGTATTTAAGTTTATGTTTTTGTGTTGGTTAGATATGATGTACAATAAAAAAACCAATCACCTAAAAGGTTAAAAACAATATGCCAAAAAATATAGCAAAAAATCAATTAAAAATTTCAATAATTGATATCAAAAACGATACAATTTATGCACACACGGTTTATCTATTCTCTTACATTATCTCTAAAATACCGAAATATTGACTCTATTACGAATAGTGTGGGTAATTATAATCAAGCCACAGATTGGCACAGATTGAACACAGATAAAAAATTTGATTATGATAACTTCAATGTTTCTCATTACAAACACTTAACATGTTTTTGAATAGAGGTTTGGTTAAAAAATAATCCTATCAAAACTTAGCAATAAATAATGCTTTTTATTATTATATCTGTGAAAATCTGTGGCCAAATAGTTCTTTATTGTCATATACCCAAAATATTTAAAGTGCTTGACAACTTTTTTAAGAACATAGCTTTGCAAGTTAAAGTTAATTAAAGAAAAAATTCGAAAATCAATATTGACTCCAATTGGCTTTTCGGCTAATTTTATAATTTACAGAAGAAAGGATTAAATGACCCGCTTTTTATTTATATTTTTAATATTATTACTCACTGTTGACCAAAACCGTGCAGCCGGTGTTCCCTGGGCCGACGGCCGCAGCAGAGCGGAAGATTTACGCATTAAATTGGTTACATTCGGCGTCGGGGAAGAACTTTC
>JAUVIB010000319.1 GCA_030592985.1 Calditrichaceae bacterium
AGGACAAGGATTAAATGCGGAAGGGGTGGGATTCGCCCGAAGGGATTTCCTTGGCTTGTCCCTTTTTGGGGGGGAGAACCCACGGTACACAGGATATCATATTATCCGTTTATCTTTCAACCATTGATAACCGGTGATTGTTTTAAAAAAATTTCTCACGTTTAACTGCTTCCGATCGCGTCCCATAATTTACAGAATAATGTACAACATATGGAATATGTTCCTTTGTATACCCACTTTCCATCTGTTCAGGCTGCTGCAGTTTGTCATTCTCGAATGTTTCTATCGGAAATCTATGCCAGAAAGTCTGTTATTCCTGTATGTTTAAAGCAGGTAACATGAATGACAGACTTTGAGTATTTTCACCCTATTCTGCAACACCCTGTGTTATGGACTCCCAATCGTTCGTTTATATCTGATGCACTGTCATAATTGTAGTTATTCATTTGCATCAATATATAAAATTCCTTAAAATGGAGTTTTTTAATCCGGAGGGGTGCGAGAGCTGGCTGAATCGGCACGATTGGAAATCGTGTGTACGTCTTGCGTACCGTGGGTTCGAATCCCACCCCCTCCGCAATGTTTTACACTTATGTTTTAAAAAGTCTCAAAGATAGCACATATAATTACCCTCCCTGACTTTTAAAAATGAAAATATAGTATTTTTCATTGCCCATGATATATTTTTTTCGTATTTTTCAAAATGGATTTCTATTCTGTATTTATACTTTTTATAACCGGTGTTCTGGCCGGGTTTCTTAATGTTAATGCCGGAGGCGGGTCAGCCCTTGCCCTGCCGGTTTTATTATTCATGGGATTAGACGGCGCTACGGCGAACGGAACTAATCGCATTGCCATTCTGATACAAAATATTTCGGCTGTTTTTGCCTATAGACAAGAGAAAATCAGGGGCTTCTATATCGGGTTAAAATTAGCTTCCATTACGCTGCCCGGTGCAATTGCCGGCGCTATTTTTGCCGTTAATATTAACGATTTATGGTTTAAGAGAATCTTAGCCTTCATTATGATCGGCATCGTATTTAGCATAATTAAACCTAAATCCGTAAAAACAGAATTCGTCAATGATGTTGGTAATATTCCACTTAAAGCTTATTTGTTTTTATTTGCTATTGGCTTTTATGGCGGATTCATTCAAATGGGTGTGGGATTTCTTATAATGGCTGTTCTTTATGCTCAACTTCACTTAACATTAGTTAAAGTTAATATGTATAAAGTTACCATTATCTTGTTTTACACAATTCCTGCCCTGATAATTTTTATTGTTACAAAAAATATTGACTGGATATTAGGATTTGTCTTAGCTTTAGGTAACGCTTTCGGTGGTTGGATTGGAGTAAAATTAGCTATAAAAAAAGGCGATAAATTAATACGCGCTATTTTAATAATAGCCATCACAGTAATGGCTTTAAAATTATTACTTACCTTTTAAAGGAGGCATTATGCTGTTAGATGAACGGCAGAAGGAATTTGTTGATAAGATTGTTTATGAAAAGAAAAATTTTTATTCTGTTTCCAGGGAGATGAGTCTTCCCATTAATAAAGTGTATGATTGGTATGATGAACTTTATGATGAAATCAAGAGAATGAAAACCGAGCAGGCATTAAATATTATGGAGAAATATGATCTCTCAATTTCATCTCATCTTGAACAAATGGGAAAGCTTTATCAAAAATTAACCACTGAAATGGAAAATCGTGATTTTTCCGGTCTGCCAACGGATAAGCTCTACGATTTATTAATGGATGTCCGCCATAATATCAATCATGCGATTAGAGAAATCGAAAATGACGATGATGATGACTGGGATGATGAAGACCTTGATCTTCCTGAAGATGAAGATGATGACTTTTTCTCTTAAGAATAATGGCTCTGTTGATTTAATATTTAAATAGTATCATTTCGGTCACTTTTTGTCTGTCCTACTCAAGTCAATCTTAAGGATAACACAGGCAAGCTAAATAGTGTATGAACGAAAAGTCACATTTTTCGTCATTTCGACCATAGGGAGAAATCTTTAACTTGAACGTTTACAATAATTTATAGATTTCTCGACTTCGCTCGAAATGACATTTCCCTCACTTTTCGTTCAGACACTAAATAACGAAATGATTTTTTCAACAGAGTCATTTATGGCACAATAATAACATCGGAATTATAAAGATTTTTCGCCAACCACACCCGGTCCGTTGTCGCGAGTCATTAATCCTCAACGAAATCGGTAAGACTATTCATAATTAAAACTATTTCAGCGGAATCGAATTTCTGATCCTGGAAAGAAACCTGGAAATTAGTGGCAATTACCTGCATTTTATTTTTATCAAATTCACCCGATTTTATTTTAATAACGGCTTTATCAAAGAGAACAGTAACATCGTTGGAAGAAACATTCGACGGAATATTCTTAATAACAGCTTCTTTCATTGCACCAAAACCTTTTTCAACCACTAAATCCGTTAATTTATCTTTATTCGTATAAACCAAAATGGCTCCAACAATCATAATAACAAGAAATACACCCAATATGGTAAGTAATACCTTTTTCATAACTCCTCCACGATTATAAATGATTGCTGTTTACTTTATTATTAGCCTTTTTCAAATTTCATTTCCACTTTACATATTTAGTTTCTATGAATAACAGGTAGTGTAAAATAAAAAGTCATACCCCCCTCTCTATTATTAAAAGCGCCTATTGTTCCACTATGAGCGTCAATAATAAGTTTTGAAATATATAATCCCAACCCATAACCGGCTTGTTTTGAAGAATTATCTTTAATCCGGTAGAATTTATCAAAAATATGGTTCATCTGCTCAGAATGGATTCCCTTTCCGGAATCGACAATTTTAAACTGTATCATGGAAGACTGTCCTGCTTTTTCAACCATTTGCACATTTAGATGAACAATACTGTTTTCAGGACTATAATTAATAGCATTTGTTAATAAATTGACTAAAACTCTGTAGATTGCCTGAATATCAATATTAACAACAGGTAGTATACTGATAATATTTGGACTAAATTTAATATTTTTCTTATCCGCAAGAACCCAAAGAGCAGGCAAGGCCATATCAAGAAGCTTTTTTAAATGAATATCTTCCATGGAGAACGAATAACTTTTTTGTTCATATTGATAAATCTTGCTTAGTTCTTCTAATAAATCCCCCATATCTTCACTTAGTGAAAGGGCATGGGAGATCATTTTCCTTTGACCGGCATTTATTTCACCAAAAATTTCATTATCAATCAATTCCAGGTAACTCATTAAGCTTTGCAAGGGAGAACGCAGGTCGTGAATCAGCATGGCGGATAATTCTGCCTGATGTTTTTTTTGACGAGCATGTTGAAATACACAGGAAAAATAGCGTCTATTATCCAGTTCGGAATAGCCGCATTGATAATCAGCGCTGCAATCCTTTATCTCAGAAATATGGCTTATTACACAAATAGAAGCAGCAATATTACTTTGACGCACCAGGTTTACCAACTCCCGGATATCTTTTATATTTTTTTTTACCAACAGGAAAATAAGGTCAAAAATATCCTTATCCAATTTAACGGAAATAGTGCTCCTGCTTTTACAATAGGATACATCTGTTTTCCATCGGGATACTATTTTTTTCAGTTTACGGACCGCATCCTGTTCATTCCCGTAAATTAAAATACGGGGTTCTGGAAGTTTCAATTCTATTTCCCTTGAAATTTTGCTTTACGTTTATCGAGAAAAGCAGTAGTACCCTCTTTCATATCTTTGCTTGCGCAGCACATACCGAAATGATTGGCTTCCATAAAAAGGCCTTCTTCCAATGTTGTGTTAAATCCATGATGAACGACCTCTAATACAGCTTTTACAGCCAATGGACCTTTTGATAGAATTTTTTCCATCATCTCCCAACCGGATTTCCACAAATCATCTTTAGGAACCACTCGATTGACTAACCCGATTTGCCGTGCTTCATTAGCCTCAATCAAATCGCCGGTTAACAACATTTCCAGAGCTTTACCCCTGCCGGCCAGTCTCGGTAAGCGCTGAGTTCCGCCATACCCGGGAATAAGCCCTAAATTTACTTCCGGCTGACCAAACTTTGCATCCTCGGCTGCAATCCGGATATGACAAGCCAACGCCAATTCGCAGCCGCCGCCAAGTGCAAAACCGTTAACAAGAGCGATTACCGGTATTTCAAGATTTTCAATCATTTGAAAAACTTTTTGACCCAGTTTTGAAAATTCAATCCCGCTATGCAAATCAAGGTTCTGAATTTCAAATATATCCGCCCCCGCAACAAATGCTTTATCTCCGGCACCGGTTATAAATAATCCAAATACATTTTCATCTTCTTTGATTTCTGATAATGCCCGTTCCAACTCTGCAAACACCGCTAAATTTAAGGCATTTAATTTTTTTGGACGGTTTATATAAAAAATGGCGATGTGATTCTCAATTTCAACTTTTATATTATGATATGACATACTTTTTCCTCTTAAACAATTAAATTAACAGGTGCAATTTTACGAAATCTAATAAATATAATTTTAAAATTCAAAAACAAAAGATAAATATATGAAAAAACATGGAAATGGTTTTCAGTAAAAAAGTTTTCTGTTAGTGAGTTGTATAAAATCATAACCCAATCCTAAGCCCAGTCCCATTACAATCCCGGCTTTCATGTGGCCCATAAAAAAAGACGAAATTTCTC
>JAUVIB010000359.1 GCA_030592985.1 Calditrichaceae bacterium
GAATCATTGCGGGAAATAAGTCGATATACGAATCTGGAAATTGATATAAAAAGTGGTAAAAGAGGAGAACGGAATAACCATCTGTCTTTTTTGCTGCAAACACTTACCGGGGCGGAAGATGGTTTTGCGGTTAATAACAATGCTGCAGCAGTAATGTTAATGTTAAACTCCTTGGCAAAAAGAAAAGAAGTTTTGATATCACGGGGGGAAATGATAGAAATCGGCGGTTCTTTTCGGATTCCTGAAGTAATGAAACTTAGCGGAGTCAAGTTGAGAGAAGTAGGAACTACTAATAAAACCCATTTAAGAGATTATGAAGATGCGATAAACGAAAAAACCGGAGCCGTTTTAATTTGTCATACGAGTAATTATGAAGTAAAAGGATTTACTGCTAAGCCGGACATTGATAAAATTGTAAAACTTGTACATTCTAAAAATATTCCGGTTATTTATGATTTGGGCAGCGGTTCTTTCATAGAGGAACATCGTTTTGGGCACAAAGATAAGGAACCATTAGTTTCCGAATTAGTTTCCCATAATATTGACTTAATATCTTTCTCCGGGGATAAACTCATAGGCGGACCCCAGGCAGGATTTATTGTTGGGAAAAAGCAATGGATTAAGAAATGCACAAAAAATCACTTCCTACGTGCTCTGCGATTGGATAAAACCATTTTAAAGCTTTTACAGGTAACCTTACTCTGTTATTTACGTGGAAATACCGGATTTAAAAAAATTGATGCTTTAACTTCATTATTATCAGATCAGCAAGAGCTAAAAAATCGTACGATAAAATTTATTAATATACTGAATCCAACCATAAAGTCACAAACGATTCTTATCAAAAGCGTTGGAAGAGTTGGCAGCGGCGCCTTTCCTCTTTTAGAATTACCGTCAATTGCTATTAAAATTAAATCAAAGAATAAAACCGATGTTAATAAATTGAGTCGCCGGCTTAGATCGTATGAAATACCCATTTTCGGTCGAATAGAAGATGAGCATGTATTACTTGACTTACGTACAGTATCAGACAATGAATTAGGCACACTAAAATCTGCCTTGGAAGAAGTTTTGTTATCATAAATAAGACTATTCCCATTTCGAATTAATGCTAAATAAAAAATTAAGGAATGATATTCATAGTGAAAAAATAGCATATTTTCAATACAATGGGCATAAAGCAATGGCAGCCTGATTATTATAAGCTCATTTTCAGAATTGAAAAGGTTTCGAACTAGATACAGATATACATCATTAAAAATCCGGCAAAATGCTTGACGGATAAATAGTAATGATAATTCGTTGAGGCGATTATTGAAAAAAGTTGGGAAAAATATTTAATTTGGAGTAATTAAATTGCTGGCAGAACGGGTAAAAAAAATACAAAAATCACTCACCATGAATATTGCAGCAAAAGCTATCGAGATGCGTTCTCAAGGAATTGACATTATCGATTTTAGCGTAGGAGAGCCCGATTTTAACACACCCGAAATTATAAAGGATGCCGGTAAAATATCAATAGATGATAATTTAATAAAATACACAGTTAATGCGGGTTTGGTAAGCTTACGTGAAGTGATTTCAAGAAAATTGAAGCTGGAAAATCATCTTATTTATGATCCATCGCAAATAATTGTATCAAACGGAGCAAAGCAGGGAATCTTTAATGCCATTCTCGCGCTTGCAAACCCGGGGGATGAGGTTTTAATACCGGCGCCATTTTATGTATCCTATCCTGAGATGGTTAAATTTGCCGATGCAGTTCCAGTAATTATTCAAACGGACGAAAAAAAAGATTTTAAACTTAGTGCAGAATTACTGGAAAAATCAATTACCCCAAAATCAAAAGTATTGATTATATGTAATCCATCCAATCCAACAGGGTTGCTATATTCTAAGGAAGAATTAACTGAAATAGTATCTGTTCTCGAAAAGTTTAATATTGTTGTTATTTCAGATGAGGTTTATGAAAAACTTGTATATGGCCATACTTTTCATAGTTTTTCTTCGATTAGTAATAGTATGAAAGATAAAACCGTTATCATAAATGGAGCTTCAAAAGCATTTGCAATGACTGGCTGGCGTTTAGGTTATGCTGCCGGACCTAAAGATATAATCGATGCAATGGATAAAATACAAAGCCACAGCACCTCAGCAGCCTCGGCCATTTCACAATATGCAGCGCTTGAAGCATTAAAATCAGCAGGGGATGATGTGCAGCGTATGGTTAATGAATATGAAAATCGAAGAACTGTCGTTATGGAATATCTAAATAAAATCCACGGAATAACTTACTCTAAGCCGGATGGCGCCTTTTATATATTCCCTAATATTTCTCACTATCTTCATAAAAGTATTAACGGTTCAAAAATCAACAATTCTTTTGATTTATCCCTTTTTCTATTAGAAGATGCAAATGTAAATACCGTTCCCGGAGCTGTATTTGGTTCCGATGATCATATTAGAATTTCTTATTCCACAACTATTGAAAATATTAAGCAGGGTATGAAAAGATTGATTAATAGTTTTAAGAAATTGGAGTAAATAAGGGGCAATGCTTTTTTTAAATAAAATATCCTGATATAAAAATTAGAAAACATTACTTCCATATTCTATCTGACATTCAAGATATGTAAAATTCCGAATTTCTTATTCTCTGAAAAGTATTAAAGATTATTCCAACATATTACCATAATAATCACAATTCATTATTGTAAAAGATTTCCTATTATCGTAAATTGACACCATAAAAATCCCAATAATTATGATATAAATAGTAAGTTATAAAAGGCGAAAGTAGTATGGACAATTCGCATGGTCATACGATAATCGGTATGGCAGGGCACATAGATCATGGAAAAACTGAGTTAATAAAGGCATTAACCGGGTTGGAAACCGACCAATTGAAAGAGGAAAAAGAACGGGGTATTACCATTGATCTTGGTTTCGCATATTGGAAAGATAATTTAACCATTATTGATGTGCCCGGACATGAAAAATTTATTCGCAATATGGTAACCGGAGTTAATGCTGTTGATTTATTTCTCCTTGTTATTGCTGTCGATGATGGGATCATGCCGCAAACACGGGAGCATTTTGAGATATTAAATTTTTTTGGTGTTAAAAATGGCGTTATTGCTTTAAATAAGATCGATTTAGTGGATGAAGAGTGGAAAGAACTTGTTATCACTGATATTCAAGATTTCTTAAAAGAGAATAATTTTGATAATATTCCTGTAATTCCTGTTTCTGCTAAAATGGGAATTGGAATTGATGTTCTACGTGAAAATATTTTTAGAAAAATTAAAGAAGTAGAGCCGAGAAAAGACCAGAGTCCATTTAGATTGAATATTGACAGGAGTTTTACCTCAAAAGGTCATGGAACTGTAATAACCGGTACTGTATTAAGCTCCACGATAGAGATAGGTGAACGTATACAATTATTGCCAAATCTCATTGACTCAAAAATCAGATCTATTCAGGTTCATAAAAAAAATGTTAATTCGGCCTATGCTGGTCAACGTGCAGCAATCAATATTGCCAATATTACACCAGAGGAAAGCAGACGGGGCAACGTTGTTATTAAGCCTGATATGCTTGAACCTGCCACATCTCTTCTTGCATTAATTAAAACAGTTAATAAACTACCTTTTAGCATAAAAAAACACTCCAATGTTCATATTCATCTGGGAACTTTTGAAACTGTTGGTAAAGTAACCTGGTATCACGAAGATACAGAACTTAAAGAGAAACAATCCTATGTTGTCTATGTGAAATTAAATGAAAAAGCAACAGCTGCTCCGGATGACCCTATTTTGTTTCGCAGTTTTTCCCCTGTAACAACAATTGCCGGTGGAAAGGTATTGCAAATCAACTCGTCCAAAATCAAAAAAGATAATAGGGATATCTATTTTACTACATTAATAAACGGTACTCTGGCAGAAAAGATTATTACAATAATTGAATTTTCCACTTATCGATATTTTACAGCAGCTGATTTAATTAAAATACTATTTATTAAAGAAAGTACAATTGTTGAAATATTGGAAAAATTGGTTAAAAACAAAAAATTAATCTATCGGGAAAACCAAAACATAAGAATATATCTCAGTTTAGAAAAGGTTAATTCTTTAAATGAAATTATTTTAGGATATATTAATGTTAAA
>JAUVIB010000149.1 GCA_030592985.1 Calditrichaceae bacterium
TGGCGTCACTGGGACGTGAATCAACTTCCAATTTATCATAAGCGCTTTCCAAATGCAGGATAGCATAATATGTATTATTTCGTAATTCAGAAATAACTATTCGTTCAAGTGTTAAATTGGCCGCATCGAGTAGTTTTATTATCAAATCATGGGTAATCGGTCTGGGAGGTTTTTTATTTTCTAACCCCAATGCTATCGACTGCGCTTCATACTCGCCAATAATTATGGGTAAGGTCCTATCACTCCCATTCTCTTTGAGTAAAATTCCACTCGCCTGTGCTTGTGTCAGAAATATTCCGTCTATGGTTACTTCAATCATTTATCCGCCATAAGTTATTCATACAGCTTCTACGGCTGTTACTTCCGGTACTTGCATTTTTACAATGCGCTCTATTCCCTGTTTTAAGGTTATTGTCGACATAGGGCAGCCACCGCAAGCGCCTATTAATTGTATATAAACGACATTATTCTCATCGATTCGTACAAATTTCAAATCGCCGCCATCTGCCTGCAGCCCCGGACGAACGCTGTCTAAGGCTCTTAATACTCTATCTTTCATATATTTCCTAACCCGGGTTACCCGGAGACATCTATTTAAAGTTAACTAACTGATTTAATTTCATGTGAAAAATCATTAAAAACTAAAAACCTTCAAAAACAACCACAATCGTCATTCCTGCTAAAAACATGCTGGAATGACAGCGTGTAAAATATGTCAAAATTAAAATTGTCGACAACCAATGGTCATAACAGTACGTTAAGGAGCTGTATGTCAAGTATGTCTTTCCCTAACTACTACTTTCTTCTTTCTTCCTACTTCCTACTTTCTACATAAATTATGTTATTTAATTTACGAGCTTATTGTATTATAATTTCTCTTCTCTCTTGCGCTTCTCTAAGTTTACTAAAATTTACACAAAAATCAATGATTTTTTAATCCAAATTCATACCCTTCATCAATTGCTTTGCGATTTATTTCTTGCAGTCGTTTTCTTTTTATTGCTGATTTTAGAGTTTCATATAACACTTCTTTAGAAAAAAGTCCGGTATAGGCGGCATAAGCGGCCAAGGTAACCATATTCGCTGTACGGGTATTCCCTAATTTATCAGCTATTTCTGTTGCCGGAATAGCCAGGATTTTTACATCCTTTCGCTTAACATCAATATCAATTAATGAAGTATCATAAATAATCAAACCGTCTTTAACCACATCCTCTTCAAATTTTTCAAGAGAAGGGCGGTTTAGAGCGATTAGAACCGTTGGGTTGGAGACCATTGGTGAACCAATCTCAATATCCCTGATATTAACATGACAATTTGCTGTCCCCCCCCGCATTTCAGGACCATAGGAAGGCAGCCAGGAGACATGATAATCTTCTAACAAACCGGCTTGAGCCAATGCAGCTCCAAGAAGAAGAACACCTTGCCCGCCAAAACCTGCGACTTTTATTTCAGGATTCTCAAAACCGGGACGTGGAGTCACTCTTGTAAGCTTTTTATCACCTTTTTCTGTATTTATTTCCAGCAGCTCTTTAGTCTCTTTCGCAGTTGGATTAAAATGATCTATAGGATATGGTTCAACTTCCTTTGTTACATCTTTATATACACCCAGTGGAAATTGAGGAAGCATTACATCTCTTATCCAATGAAGAGAATCAACCGGATCCATCTTCCAACCGGAAGGACACGCAGAAAGAATTTCCACCAATGAAAAACCTAAATTTTCAACCTGATTCTTAAGCGCTTTACGCACAGCCATGCGTGCCCGTGCCCGATGTTTATTATCAAATAAGGCCACCCTCTCAACATAAACAGGGGCATGCAGCTGGCTGATTAATTCAGCTACTTTTATAGGGAACCCCTCATTACGTGAATTCCGTCCGGTTGGAGTAGTGGTTGTCCGTTGACCAACCAATGTTGTCGGAGCCATTTGTCCACCGGTCATTCCATAAATAGCATTATTAATAAAGAAAACGGTTAAATTCTCACCACGATTTGCCGCATGTAAGATTTCTGCCGTTCCGATTGCAGCTAAATCCCCATCTCCCTGGTAGCTGATCACGATGCTTTCCGGATATGCGCGTTTTATTCCCGTTGCAACCGCCGGAGCCCGCCCATGAGCAGCCTGAATATTTCCTGTATCAAAATAATAATACGCAAAAACAGAACAACCTACAGGACTGATTAGAATTGTTTTATCCGTTATTTCAAAATCATCCAATGCTTCAGCGATAAATTTATGCACATTCCCGTGGCCGCATCCGGGACAATAGTGAGGCATTTTTTTATCCGTACCGGGATTTCTTTCATAAATATCGTAAAAACTTTTAGGTTTTTGTAATACCTTTGATGCCATAATTTACCTCGAACTTTTACTCAATAATTGATTTTGTATACTCATAAATTTCATTCGTTGAAGGAACAACACCACCCATTCTTCCATAGAATTCAACGGGAGAGCGTCCCAATACCACTAAGCGAACATCCTCTACCATTTGCCCATTACTCATTTCCACCACCAAAAACTTTTTAACTCGTGTGGATAAATTATCAATTATCTTTTTAGGAAACGGGAAAAGTGTCTTTGGTCTTAATAACCCGAATTTCAGACCATCATCTCGCAGTTTTTCCACAACAGTCTTTAAAATTCGTGAAATAATACCATAACCGATTAAAACATATTCAGCATCATCTATCATAAATTCTTCAACACGTACTTCATTATCTTCAATCGTTGCATATTTCTTCTGAAGTTTGATATTATGTTCTTCCAGATCTTCTGCATTGAGGAAAATACTCGATATCAAATTATGTTTACTTTCTTTATCTCCATAAATTGCCCAATCTTTTCTCGGAAGTGCCCCCAGCGGATCACCAAACTCAACCGGTTCCATCATCTGCCCGGTAAAACCATCGGCCAGTATATAAACCGGTGTACGGTATTTTTCTGCCAAATCAAAGGCAAGTCCTGTCATATCAGCCATTTCCTGACCGCTATTAGGTGCAAGAACAGGGCATTTATAATTTCCATGTCCACCGCCTTTTACAACCTGATTATAGTCACTTTGCTCTGGAGCGATATTGCCCAAACCGGGGCCGCCGCGCATAATATCTACAATTAAACAAGGCAGCTCCGCTCCTGCAGCATAAGAGACCCCTTCCTGTTTCAGACTTATTCCGGGACTCGATGAAGCCGTCATAACACGAACTCCGCCACCGGCAGCGCCATACACCATATTAATGGCGGCCACTTCGCTCTCAGCCTGAAGGAACGTCCCGCCAACCCGGGGCATAAACTTTGCGGCTGATTCCGCTATTTCACTTGCAGGAGTTATCGGATACCCGAAATAGAAACGACAACCGGCCAAAACGGCGCCACGAATTAAAGCATCATTTCCTTTTATTAATAATTTTGACATTAGCCAACCTCCTCTCCGGCATACTCATAGCCCTTTTTAAAAACAACTATAGCTTCCGGTTCCGGACAGGCATAAAAACAAACACCGCATCCGGTACATCCTTCATCGATATAATATGCATAATGGTATCCTTTACTTGTAAAATTATTACTAAATTTCAATACATCCACAGGACAAGCATCAATGCATATACCACAACCTTTACAAAGCTCAGGTTCAACTTTGACAAAAGGTTTATCGAGTATATTTCCCATTCTGACCTCGTAAATTTAGTTCATAAATAAACAAAATTTAAACAATTATATTTTCTTTCTACCTTGCTAATTTAAGTAAAAATATTGTTTCGTACAAACCCGAAATAATATTTTTATTGTTTACTCCAAAATATTTCTTTTCCGCCCGATTTTTGATTTTCATAACGAGCCATTACGAACAGTAAATCACTTAATCTATTTAAATAAATTAACACCACTTCTCTCAGCAATGAATTCTCCATTAATTTTACCAATAATCGCTCTGCTCTCCGCGTTACGGTTCTGGCAAGATGTATAAAAGAAGCTGTTTCAGTCCCACCAGGTAAAATAAACTGTTTAAGCTCAGGAACTTTGGCGTTAAATTCATCAATCCAATGTTCTATTTTCATAATATCTCTTTTGTTAACCAACCTGAAGTTATCACTTTTTTTATTTTCAGGAGTGGCAATTTCCGCGGAAATTACAAACAGATCATTCTGGATAATAGTAAGAAGTTCATTAACTTCAGAAATGCTATTTTTAGCATGCACAACACCAAGCAAGCTGTTTAGCTCATCAAGTGTCCCATATACATCTACTCTGATGCTGCTTTTTTTTACTTTTTCTCCGCCAAACAACGAAGTATATCCTTTGTCGCCAAATCCCGTATAGATTTTCATAATAAATTTTTCAATTCCAAAAAATACAATTTCTTTAACCGTTATATTATACAAAAAAAAACAATCAAAAACTTTATTTTTTTTGATTAAATTATCAGAATGAGAATAAAAACATATATTATTTTTGAAAAACTATAGTATAGATAATTTTTATTAACCTCCTATTATTTTAAAAAATTTGTCCGATAATAATATTTAGTGAAATATTCGTTTTTTGTAATGGGTCAGTAGATTGGGAATTTGGAACGAATTGACTGTGTGAATTCAGCATCGACACAGTCTATGCACTCCAAAAACAACATTACCTCCCAAACGACTGAGGGATTACCGTTTTTTATAAGACATGCTTGACTACTATCACAATATGAAAAGACTATTCCACATATATTTTCATTTTCGATAGATAGAGTAAAAAAATTACTTTTAATAATTAATTAATTTCTTATTCATTTAATATTTTGGAGGCACCATGAAATTGCAATATTTTTTATTTCTACTGTTTTTACCTTTGTTTACTTTTGGGCAAGACGGGCCTGTATCACAAATTTATTCCAGTGAGAATTATTACAAAGCTATTGCCCTTGCGGATTATAACGATGATGGTATCGTCGATGTATGGAGCGCTAACAGCTCAAACAATCATGTGGAAATCTGGGTATATTCACACGAAAAAGACTCTCTATTATTGGTTGATGAAATATCCGGAATGTCTTCGCCTTCTAACTACATTCATGATATTGCCGCCGCCGACCTTGATAAAGATGATGATATAGACGCTGTTGTAACGCTTAGAAACGCCGGGACCTATCTTTGCATTAATGAAGGTGGCGGAAGCTGGACTGTATCTAAGATTGACGCAACCTATGGCTGGCAGATCATTATTGAGGATTTCGATAAGGATGAAAATCTTGATATTATGATTGCCACCGATTGGAGTTATTTAAAAATATATTATGGAGACGGAAGTGGCTCTTTTGAAGCAGGCTCTGCTCCGCTAAGTGCATTTACATATGGGGATAGTAAAGGTATGAATGCTGTTGATGTCGATAATGACGGTGATCTTGATATAATCGGCTTATCAGGGGAATGGACAACACCCGGAACAAATCGATATTTTGTGAGGGCTTATAAAAACAAACTAAGCGAACCGGATTCCTCCTGGGGATCATTTTATGTACAAGATGATTCATTGACAATGCTTCCTAATACAGTGCAATCTTCCAATAATTCGGCTGGTGATTTAGACGGAGATGGAAATATCGATTTTGTAGCATTTACAAGTACCAATGATATTATTGTTTTTTACGGCGCCCAAGGACCTCCTGGATATTATTTAGAAAAGGGTGATACTCTTTTAAAAAGCTACCCTTTTAAATTCAGTTCAGTTACCATGTTCGATCAGAATGACGATTCGTATCTCGATATTTTTGCCTGCGGTTATGATAATATTGACGGCGTTATTATTTTTGAAAATGATGGCAGCGGTCAATTTGATTCCAGTCACATTCAACTGGGCCACGGATTCGGCGAATTTCATTCGGTAAAATCAGGAGATATTGACGGTAACGGTTCTACTGATATTATCGGCTCTCGCTACAATTTTGACACAAATTCAAACGATGGATTTCAAGTTTATTTTTTCAACAATCAGCAAGAAGTAAATGACTCTATCACTTATGTGAATCAATCGGCAAGCGGCCAAAATAATGGGACAAGCTGGGATGACGCATACATTAATTTACAAGACGCTTTATATGGCGTTGAAAGCGGAATGCAGATATGGGTTGCCCATGGAACTTATAATCCTGATAATTTCGGTTCCCGAAAAAGTTCTTCCAGTTATGATTCCCGATCATATTCTTTTGAAATTCCTGATAGTGTTTCCCTTTATGGTGGTTTCAATGGAACTGAAACGAACCCGGACGAACGCAGTTTTCAGGACAATACCATCCTTAGTGGTGATATAGGCGTAATTGCCGATACTAGTGATAACAGTTATCATATTATCAAAACCATGGGAAATAACACCGTAGACGGCTTTACTATTAGCGGTGGTAATTCTTCAAACGCTCCGAATGATATGGGCGCAGGTATTTATAATCTTAATGATAATATCAATGTTATTAATTGTATTTTTGAAAACAACTATGCTGGTGCGGGTGCGGGAATATCCAACTATCGCGTTGGACAAATAACACATCATATTGAAATAACGGAGTGTGATTTTATTGGAAACAAAGCAGGAAGCGGTGCCGGTATTGGTAATTGGGATTGTCCCACAAGAATTGAACGCTGTCTTTTTGCTGCGGATTCCGTTACAAATATGGGCGGAGCTATTTACAATTGGGGAGCTCATTCCGATGCGGATATTATTCACTGTACTTTTTATGCAAATGCAGCAGGCGATAGTACATTGGGTGGAGCAGTTCACAGCAGGGCAGGTGGAATTTATACCAATATCATAAACTCCATTTTCTGGAATAACTCTTCTGATATTGGCTATGGCAGTCAGACACATGGCGCTGTTACTAATGTTTATTATTCTGGTCTTCAACAAACAGATAATATACAAGGTGAAAATAATATCTTTGAAAACCCATTATTTGTGAATCCGTCTGTGTACGATTTCTCTTTAAGCTTGGGATCACCCTGTATTGACTCCGGTACAGACTTCCTCGTGATCGGTTCCGACACTCTGTTTAGTAGTGATTCAACATCTTTCAAAGGCACGGCGCCCGATATGGGATTACTCGAATCTGATTACACTACGGCTCTCACTGAAACAGAAAATAGCGTTCCACGTAATTTTGATTTAATGCAAAACTACCCGAATCCTTTTAATCCGATAACAACAATTCGTTATATGCTCACTCAAAATGTACATGTAAATTTAACGGTTTATGATATTCAGGGAAGAAAGGTACAAACATTAGTTAACGCTCAGCAAACATCCGGTAGCCATTCGGTGCAATTTAACGCATCAAATATAGCCAGCGGCGTCTATTTATACAAGATAACAACCGATCATTCTACTAAAATTAAAAAGATGATATTGGTTCGATAAACTATCATTTTATTACATGAAGCCGCCTTCTAATCATCAGATGGCGGCTTTTTTATTTAA
>JAUVIB010000263.1 GCA_030592985.1 Calditrichaceae bacterium
AATAAGTTTTAGTTTATCTATCTATTGAATAGCTGAAGCAAGAGGCTAATTGGGGTGATGTCAGTATTAAGTGTAGATTAAACAGTTACTCTTTATCATCATCTTTATTGACTTCATCCTGCATACCGCTTTTAAATTGCTTTATAGAAGAACCAAAGTTTTTAACCATTTCAGGTATTCTTTTACCACCGAAAAGTACGAGCACAATAACAAATATTATTATAAATTCTTGTAAGCCAAAGTTCATGTTTTACCTGCTTTTAATTATTAGTGTTTGTTAAAATACAAAATTCTCGTTCCTAAAAGCAAATAAAAAAGGCAGACATTTTATTGCCCGCCTTTCATGGGGTGTGCTATGGGAGATTTATTTTACTTTGACTTCAATCTGTTTTGGTTTTGCTTCTTCCGCTTTAGGTAAAACTATGTTTAATACGCCTTCTTTGAATGTTGCATCAATTTTGTCAATCATAATGCTTGAAGGAATTGCAAATCTTCTTGAGAATGCTCCATATCTACGTTCAATTCTGTGGAAATTGTCTTTATTATCCTCTTTTTCAACTTTCTTTTCGCCGGAAATACTCAAGGCTCCATCTTCGAAAGTAATTTTAACATCACTCTTTTTTACACCCGGTAATTCAGCAGAAATTAAATATTCATTCTCATTCTCTTCAATATTAACAGCCGGCGTCAATTCGCCCATTGATTCGGAAACGTCAAATCTTTTGTTAAATAAGTCCTGAACCATGTAGTCAAAGTTATCTCTGATATTGAATAAATCTCTTGTTGGGTTGAATTTTACTAAGGTCATTGTATTGCCTCCTTTACTATTTGTTTTATTGTTTTGATTTCACCTTGGAAATAGCAAACTGTGTGCCAACACTATTAGAAATGCCCATATCATATTGTTTTTGTTTATGTTATAAGCTCAAAATTTCAAATTTCAAAAAGTCATGCCCATTGTTTCGTGCGGTAGTTTTGGCGCATTATTATGCCAATATTGCCGTTTTATCCAGTTTTAGCACTTTTTGACAGAGTTTACACCGAGATAACGAGCCACACAATATCTTGATAAAAATATTTGGTACTTAATAGATAAACTCGATATATTACTTAGTCATAGTTGATAATTGTTAAATATAATATAGATGAGAGAATTATGAATAAAATTAATTCAGTTCCATTATTAGATTTGAAAGCACAGTATCAGACCATCAAACAGGAAGTTGAACCTGCAATTATTGAGGTTATGAAATCTCAATATTTTATTCTCGGGCCTAAAGTAAAAGAGTTTGAGGATAATATTGCTGAATATTGTCAGGTAAAATATGCTGTTGGCGTATCTTCAGGAACAGATGCGTTAATTATCGCCTTAATGGCAGCGGATATTCAAGCGGATGATGAGGTGATCACGACAACATACTCTTTTTTTGCGACTGCGGGTTCCATCAGCCGATTAAATGCCAAGCCGGTATTTATCGATATTGACCCTGAAACGTACAATATAGATCCCGTTGAAATTGAAAAGGCGATTACTAATAAAACAAAAGCTATAATCCCGGTACATCTTTACGGACAAACCGCAGACATGGAACCTATTCTTGAAATTGCGAAAAGATATAATCTTCGAGTTATCGAAGATGCCGCCCAAGCTATCGGTAGTGAATACAGAGATGGCAAACGCGCCGGTTCATTAGGTGATATGGGCTGTTTTTCATTCTTTCCCAGTAAAAATCTTGGAGGTTTCGGGGATGGCGGAATCGTTACCACCAATGACGAGAAACTTTATCAGAAATTAATATATTTACGCAATCACGGAGCCCATCCTAAATATTATCATAAAATGATTGGAGGTAACTTCCGTCTTGATGCTATTCAGGCAGTAGTACTTGATATTAAATTAAAATATCTTGATGGATGGACAGGCGGACGTCAATCAAATGCGGAATACTATAAAAAAGGTTTTCTTGAGAGAGGCCTAAATAAGGCCGTTAAAACACCAACCGTAATAGAGAAATACCGCCATATCTATAATCAATTTATTCTTCGTGTTCAAAATCGTGACGCCCTTTTGAGCTATCTAAAAGAACATAATATCGGCAGTGAAATATATTATCCGGTAACATTTAACAACCAGGAATGTTTTGCTTATCTTGGTTATAAAAAGGGAGATTTTCCCCACGCTGAAAAAGCAGCCGATGAAACCATTTCGATTCCCATTTATCCCGAATTAACAAGTGGGCAAAAAGATTATGTCATGAACACCATCCAGGAATTTTACAAACAAAAAAAATGACAGCCTATGAAATAATCGCTAAAAAGCGAGACGGACTTGAACTAACGGATGATGAAATCCACTTTATGGTAAACGGATATACAGAAGGCACTATACCCGATTATCAAATGGCATCATGGTTAATGGCCGTTTTCTTCCGCAGCTTAAACGTTAGGGAAACAAAAGCTTTAACGAATACTGTTTTACACTCTGGTGAAATTATCGATCTCTCCAAAATTAACGGAATAAAAGTCGATAAGCATAGCACCGGCGGAGTAGGAGATAAAGTATCCATAATATTAGCCCCAATTGTCGCGGCTGCAGGCGTTCCGCTTCCAATGATAACAGGACGCGGTCTGGGTCACACCGGAGGTACTCTTGATAAACTGCAAAGTATTCCCGGTTTCAAAATCGATTATTCTGTAAATGAATTTGTCAATAAAATAATTATTCACGATACCTGCCTGATCGGACAGACGGCTACCATTACACCGTCAGACAAAAAACTCTATGCTCTACGCGATGTAACAGCAACCATCGAATCCATTCCACTAATCACCGCCAGTATTATGAGTAAAAAGATTGCCGAGGGAATTGACGCTCTGGTTTTGGATGTAAAAACCGGTAAAGGCGCTTTTATGAAGAATTATGAGACAGCTGTTACACTGGCCAAAAACCTGATCGGAACCGGAGACCTTTTCGGTAAAAGAACCGTTGCCTACATTACCAATATGGATCAGCCGCTGGGTAATACAGTAGGTAACTGGCTGGAAATTATCGAATGCCGCGACGCCCTGCTCGGTAAAGGTCCTGCCGATTTAATGGAACTCACCTATCAATTGAGCGGAACCATGATTTTTCTCGGAAAGAAGGCTATGAGTATCGAATCCGGCATTAAAAAAGCAAAAGAGTTAATCGCCAATGGAAAGGCATGGGAAAAATTCATGGAAATCGTAACCTCTCAGCAAGGCAATACCCGCTTTCTTGAAAATCCCGATTTGTACGCTAAACCGAAATTCGCAGTTGATATCAATGCCTTACAGGATGGCTATATCAGTGAATTAAACGCATTAGTCATTGGCTCGACGACTGTAACACTTGGCGCCGGAAGATTGAAAAAACCAGATATCATTGATCCCAAGGCGGGTATTATCCTGCATAAGAAATACGGATATACTGTTAGCCAGGGAGAAAAAATAATGACTTTTTATACAGATAAAGAATCGATCATTCCCGAAGCCGAATCACGCTTACAAAACGCCATCAAATACTCCGAGATTCAACCGCAAGAATATAAATTAATTTTAAATTATTTAGATAAAAACGACCTGTGAAGAAACTAACCAAAAAACAGAAAAATCATATCAAATATACCATTCGGGATAAATTTGAGCTAAAAGAAAAAGCGGCTATGCTTGATGATGAAGGACTTCCGAGATTCATTGAAAGACGCTTACCCAATGTCCGCCGTTTAGCCCGTAATCTTGATCAACTGATTATTGTAAGTTCATTCCTACAGCCACTCCTAAAACCAAGGCTTATCGATCGCTTTTTAGTATTATGCGAGATTGAGAAAATAAATCCAATTATTATTTTAAATAAAGTGGATTTAATCGATAAGAAGGATGATGTCCTAAAGGAAACTGTTGCTATATATGAAAATATCGGCTATCCTGTTTATGTTTTATCGGCGATGACAAAAGAAAATATCAATTCTCTGGAAAAAGTGTTAGAAGGAAAACGTTCAGCTTTTGCCGGGCATTCCGGTGTTGGCAAAAGCTCGCTCATCACAGCTATTGTTCCCCAATTGGATATTGATGTTAATGAGGTTAGTCGGAAAACGAATAAAGGTAAGCATACGACAACGAGTATGAAAATATACAACCTTCCTGATAATACCGAAATAATTGATCTTCCTGGTATTAAAATTCTTGATTTTATTGATATTCATAAAACTGAAGCGCGTTTTTATTTTATTGAATTCGATGAGTATGCGGGTGATTGTAAATTTAGAGATTGCACGCATACACACGAAAAAGGATGTGCAGTAAAAGAGGCTGTTGACATAAAGGAAATCCATCCATCGCGGTATGAATCCTATTGCGTATTTCTTGAATCTTTATCATAACATTTAATGATAGTCATAAAGGATTTTAATTATTGCAGTGACTATATTAATAACATTAAACGCTGCTGTTGAGAGCTTCTCGTAATTGTGTAAAAGCATCATTAATACCACGGTCTCATTAAAATAGTCATTATTATAGGTAAAGAAAAATGGATTATAGAATATTTACTAATAGAATTAAATTTAATCGTTTTAGCATACTATTTTTTGTATTAATAATGATGTTGATAATTGCATCCACATCTGCTCAACAGGCTACGATGGCTGATATTAAAAAAAGTCTTCTGTCTGAATTTATGGAAGGGCTCTATCAACGTACTTATTACAGCCTTCTCGATAGAGTCGATACGGACGGTTTTGTACAAGAATCTCTAACCGGTAGATACCCGGGTATGTTCCCGCGCACGGTGGGTGGTATTGTATCATTGTTCCTTGAAACGGAAGAGCTGGATATTTCAGAAAAAATAATTAGCTGCACACTTGAGGCAATGATAGTCAATGAGATGGAGAGAATACCGCATGTTTTTTTGCGCCAGAAAAATGATCTCATTCCTGTATTTAACGGTACCGGAACACTGCAACCCAAAACAAATGTTGCGCTTTACAAGCTTGGTGATAATTGTAGTGGCGCTGTCAAATTTATAGCATCTGATCAACCAATTCTCGCCGTGGAGGCGGCAATTTCTCTCAATGTATGTAAAGGTGTTTTAACCATGACACTAAGGGAGGAGAAAGACAATACGCCTATCAAATCGATAAGTATCGAAGCCAAGCAGATTAATCCAGGGCAGCTTTGGCAGCGGTTCGAATTTTCAGAACCCCTGCTGCTATATAAGGGACAAGAATATTTTATACGATTTGATTTCAATGGGTTTGGGTATCCTACCTGGTTCGGTTTGGATGATGAAATTGAACAAGGAGGCGCTTCTTATC
>JAUVIB010000230.1 GCA_030592985.1 Calditrichaceae bacterium
CTTTTACAGATTCCCAGCCGCGTAAATTCATATCGCTATCAAATAGCAAATAACGGGATGCTTCTCTATGCCGGACTGCGAGAGTAGCCAGTGTGTTCGCACTATTATGATTCTCTAATAACTTCAGATAATCAAGGTCGGTCAGGACATCCACATTGTGTACCAGAAATGGTTCCGGCGGATCGAAAAACCGGCGGACATTTTGTACTCCACCTCCTGTATCGAGCAGATTGTCTTCAACGGAGTAGTTAATATTTATTCCGAAATTTTCTTTAGATTCAATGAAGGAGATTATTTTATGCGCAAAATGGTGGACATTTATTATAATATCGCTAATTTGGAAGGATATCAGTCGTCTTATTAAATGTTCAATCAAAGGCTGCCCGTTTAAATTAACCAGAGCTTTTGGTACGTCTTTGGTTAAACTATTTAAGCGGGTTCCCAGTCCGGCGGCAAATATCATTGCTTTCATGTTATTTTGAATGCATATTAAGTTCACGGTGAGAAAGCTTTAGAACAGCATTGCTCTGCTCTTTCAGCTCAAAAAAAACAGCGTTGGCGCAATAGACGGAACGATGCTGTCCGCCGGTACAGCCGAAAGAAACCATTAAATTGGTAAATTCACGCTCTTCATAATTATCAATAACAGGGCGCAGCAAATCCACCGCATGCTGAACAAACCACTGCATTTCGGGAAATTGCTGAAAATAGTTAATAACTTCTCTGTCATTTCCGGTTAATGATTTATACTCATCCAATCTTCCGGGGTTAGGTAAAAAACGACAGTCGAAAACAAAGCCGCCGCCATTTCCGCTATCATCTTTTGGTAAGCCGTTTTTATAGGCAAAACTATTAAGTTGGATGGTTAATTGATTATTCACATAAACCTCTCAGCTATCTGTTTCTAATTCTGTTATATTTTCCCAGGTCTTGTATAATGCCGGTATTTTCACCGCTAAATTTACGGTATTCAGCAAATATTTCAAATTTTTTACTGCAAAAGGAATACTTTTTAAAAAGTGCTCTTTTTTTTCATAATAACCACGAAAACCATAGGCTCCGAATGCCTGCATAATACGTAAAAAAACATAGCCGTAATAATGATGCATAAATTGTTCTTTATTAATGATATTATATTGGTTTAATTGGCGTATATAAAAGTCAAGAAGTTCACTGCGCACCGGTTCGGGAAGATCTGCCTTGGCGTCATAGAGCAGAGAAGCAACATCATACGGAAGGGCGCCGCGCCGTCCGCCCTGAAAATCAATAAAAAAAGGTTTATTATGATAAATCATAATGTTTCGTGATTGAAAATCCCTATAAAGAAAAAAATCCTGCTTCGCTGTCAGCAGATAATCTGTAAAACGGTGAAAATCGTTTTCTAAATCCTGCTCATTAAAGGGAATATTACTAAATTTTAGGAAATAATATTTAAAATAATTCAGGTCCCACATCATGGACTGCTTATCAAAAGATTCACGTGGATAGCATACCGGAAAATCCAATCCCTGTGCGCCTTCAATTTGAAATTTTGGTAAAAGGGTAAGAACGTCCTTATATAAAGTCATAACCTTTTCTGAAAAATATGCAGATCTATTTTCTTTCAATAGAAACTCATACAGAGTCTGATCGCCAAGGTCTTCATGTAAATAAATGTCATGGGACAAATCATCGGCATAAAAACGCGGCACCGGAAGGTTTTTGTTTTTGAAATGCTTTCCCAGCGTAATAAAAGCTTTATTCTCTTTATAATCAGCATTATGGGCGCCGATAAGCTGCAATGATTTACTTTTAATTCTAAAATAGTTACGATTTGAACCATGAGCAGATAACGGTGTAATCGATTCCACCGTTTCTTTAACCGTATCTTCGAAAAGAGCAGTTAATAATAATTCTATTTCATTTTTCATTAGGTAAATCTTTTACTTTTTAGCATTAGTTTTATTCTTATTTCCTATTACTTACCCAGGTAGTGCTAAAACATTGGCATTATTTTTCTTAATTACTGTATTTTCGATTAATTATTCTTATTAATCGCCCCTAAAGAAGTTTTTATTCCCCTTCTATGTTGTATCAGATCGCGCCTCAGGCGGACGAATAAGGGGCTAGGGGATTAGTAAGTTTTAGCGCTTAAAATAACCCATTCCTAATCAACTTCTTTAAAAATCCAGCTCAAATGAATCACCGAATTGCGGCACAACCACTTCCCAGCCTAAAAGCGTATTTATCTTTTCCGCCAGGGAAGTGGAAGCATCCTCTTCACCATGAACAATAAAGGTCTTTTTTGGTTTTTTATTGAAAGCCGAAAGCCAGGCGAGAATCTCATTATAATCGCCGTGACCCGAAAATCCGCTGATATTTTCTATTTTCGCTTTTACTTTCATTTTTTTACCATGAATCTTTACCTCTGTATTACCTTCAAGCAGCGTACGTCCTCGTGTCCCCTGTGCCTGATACCCAATAAATAAAACGGTATTCCTTCTATCGGGAAGGCGATAACTTAGATGATGCAAAATCCGTCCGCCGGTGGCCATACCGCTGGCAGAAATAATAATCGCCCTTTGGGTGATTTTATTGATTGATTTGGATTCATCTCTTGTTTTACAGATATGCAGATTTTTCGGACTAAAAATATTAATCCCTTCAATATTTTTTTTGCGGGCGGTTAAATTTAGGTCATTGATACGGTTTTTAAACACTTCGGTAGCATTAATAGCCATGGGAGAATCTACGAATACAGACATTTCCGGGATTTTCCGGGATTCTTCCAGCTCGCGAATGGCATAAAGAAGCGTTTGTGTCCGTCCAACTGAAAAAGCCGGAATTACCAGTACGCCGTTACGTCTGTAACTGTCGTTAATTACGCGTGCAAGTTCTTCATCCGGATTTACATCATCATGAAGACGATTCCCATACGTGGACTCAATAATCAGGTAATCGATGTTATAAACCTGAACAGGTTCCCGCAGGACAGGTCTGTCAGGACGGCCAAAATCGCCGCTAAACAATATTTTTTTACTATCTTTCCCGGCCACCCGTTTGATATCTATAAAGGATGACCCGAGTATATGGCCGGCATCTTTAAACTTGATACGAAGAGTGTCGTTGAGATAAATATCTTCGCCATAAAAATGAGATTGGAAATGTTTAAGAGCCTTTTCAGCATCTTCAGTAGTATATAATGGAAGGGCCGGTTTATGTTTCGAAAATCCGCGTTTATTAGCCCATTTCGCATCTTCTTCCTGTAAATGGCCGCTATCACGCAGCATGATATCGCAAAGTTCCCGGGTGGCATGAGTTGCGTGAATTTTCCCCTTAAATCCTTCTTTACAAAACCGCGGCAGGTAGCCGGTATGGTCGATATGGGCATGGGTAAGAAATACATGGTCAATTTCAGCCGGATTAACCGGAAACTTATCCCAATTGCGCAGGCGATTCTCTTTTAATCCCTGAAACAATCCACAATCGATTAATATTTTTTTTTCATCGGTTTCCAAAACAAAACGCGACCCGGTAACAGTGCCGGCAGCGCCATAAAATGATAACTGTGCCATAAGGCCCTCTTAATGGTAAAATTTTTATTAAATAAGAAAATAGTTAGTCAAAGCAAATTCCGCTTAAGGTTTTAATAACTCTTTAATACTTTCTAACATCAATTTACCTTCCTTCCGTAAATCAAAATCATATCCTGATAAACGCCATTTTGTAACAGTATAACGAATGGATCCTATAATAATCCTAACCAGCTCCTTTTCCGCGATCGTACTTTTTATTTCATTCGTTTGCTTGCCTTTTTTAATGATACAAGCCAAAGCCTGTTCGTGTAAGTCAAGAATTTTAAGGACCTCAACAACCAAACGGTTATCATTTTGAAAAATACTTTCTGAAAAAATAACTGAAGCGACCGCGGGTTTTTTTGCAAAATATTCAAAATGGTGTTGAAATAAATTTTCGATTAACTGTAAAGCGGATATATCAGCGACGCAGAAATCATTCAGCATTTTTTTTGCTTCATCCTGAAAAGAGAAAAGAATAGTTAATAAAATATCAACTTTACTGTCAAAATGACGATAAATAGCTCCTTCGGTTAATTCGATTTTTTTTGCTAAATTTTTAATCGTTAGTCCTTGAATACTCTTTTCAGAGATTAATTCAATAGCGGCCTCAATAATCTGTTTTTGTCTCTCTGATAGTTCTGCCATACCTACTCCATGTAAATGAATACTTACAAAATACTATTTTCCCCCCTTATTGTCAAATAATGGTCAGTGTTCCTGAGAAATATTTTTAATTAAAATTCTGTTTAAACTAAATAGAACGATGATTGTGTAAAATAATAGGTCAGTTTTATAAAAAAATAACGGTTTTTTACATCCAATAAATGTATTTTAACTAAAAAGAGGTAAACATGCTTAAAGCTTCCATAAGAAATTTTATTTATCTATTGTTTTTAATTATGTTATCTACTATAATAGATGTATCGGCTCAGGCTGTAACTATTAAAATCGGAGATAAAATTCCTGATTTTAAGGCCATAGATCAAGATGGAAAAGATTGGCACCTTTCTGACCATCTACATAAAAGCGACATAGTTATCTATTTTTATCCGGCTGCTATGACATCCGGATGTACCAAACAGGCTTGTGGTTTTCGTGATTCTAAGAATGTCTTTGATAGTTTGGGAGTTCAAATAGTTGGAATTAGCGGTGATCTGTTTGAAAATCTCAACCAATTTAAGAAAGCTTATGATTTAAACTTTGATCTGTTATCAGATGCTGATGGAAAAATAGCCAAGGCTTTTGGAGTACCGGTGAGAGATGGTGGAATATTCGAAAAAGTGATCAATAATAAGCAATATAAACTTTCCCGGCCAATTACAACGGCGAGATGGACTTTTGTTTTAGACAAAAACAGTACTATTATTTATAAAAATTCAGACGTAAATGCAGCTAAGGACAGTCAAATCATTTTAGATTTACTAACAAATAAAGAAATAAAATAAAATGCAAAATATCAATGTAACATCTGAAATTAATCAAATACGAAAAGTCATCATCCACACGCCCGGTGAAGAGCTTGAAAAAATGACGCCGGAAACAGCGGAAGAGCTGCTTTATGATGATATACTTAATCCAAAAGCAGCAACAGAACAACATCTGCAATTCACGCAAATTTTGAAAAAAGTTTGTGAGCCATATCAGGTTATTGATTTGCTTGAAGAGACACTTCGTGAGGAAAAAATAAAAGAGAAACTAATTAATACTATTTGCAGTAAGCTTGGAGAAGGGAATATTCAGCATGTTCTTATGGATTTGAATAGCAAGAAACTTGCAAAACAGCTTATTTCAGGAACGAAAATAATCCGTAATACTTTGGAATGCTTTTTATCGCCAAATAATTATTCTTTACCCCCTTTGCCCAATCTCTTTTTTACCCGTGACTCCGCTATGATTATCAATCAACGTGTTTTTATTGGTAATATGGCCTCTCGTGTACGTATGACAGAGGCTATTCTCATGAGCCATATTTTTCACTATCACTCTCTCTTTATGTGTGATGATTTTTTAGTCAACGCTTCAGAAGAGGTGATTCCAAAGGTTGATATCACCTTTGAAGGCGGTGATATGCTGACCTTACGAAATGATACGATACTTATCGGCATGAGTGAGCGTACCAATTCTTCCGGTATTGACTATCTGATAGAAAAGTTCAAAAAACGCAATCAGGTTAAACACGTTTTTGTGGTCATTCTGCCAAAAATCAGGGCAACTATTCATCTCGATATGGTTTTTACCATGGTTGATA
>JAUVIB010000341.1 GCA_030592985.1 Calditrichaceae bacterium
ATTGAAGTGGATGCGGATAAAATTGACCAGTTCCCCTATAACGGAAAGTTAGCGCAAGTAAATCTTATGCCCGGAATCGCCGGATTTACTGATAAAATGTATTTATATGAGAATGATCCAAGTAGTTCCTTTTACCAATACAGAGGACAAACGGTTGGACTTCGTTATTTTGGAAGTGTATTTGATGCGGCTGTATTCGGGTTTCCCATGTTTTTTATAAAAATAGAAGATGCAAAAATTATGGCAAATGAAATACTAGCCAGCATGGGATATTAGGACAATACGGTGAATAAAGTAACAAAGAACATCTTTATATATAAAGGAGTTTTTTCGGTGAAGATAATTAATCGGATGTTAATAGTTATTACCCTTTTATTCGGTATATATAGCGGGACATTTGCCGGGAATACGGGTAAAATAGCCGGTAGGGTTTTTGACAAACAAACCGGCGATCCGCTTGCAGGTGTAAATTTGATTATTAAGGGAAAAAGTCTGGGCGCTTCAACAGATGAAGACGGTTTTTATTATATTCTGCAAATTCCTCCAGGCAAATATGATTTGGAAGCATCGTATATTGGTTATCATACCGTAACCGTTAAAAAAGTCCGTGTTCAGGTAGATTTAACGACTAACATCAATTTCGAACTGGTGGTAGAGGCTCTCGAAACAGATGTGATAGAAGTAATTGCGGAGCAACTTCTTATTCAAAAAGACATAACCTCTACCAGGAGGACGACCACCCGGGAAGATATGGATACAATGCCCGGTTTGGAAAATACTTCAGATATCCTTTCGATGAATGCGTCTGCATTCGTAGACGCCGGACCGCAATCAATTGCTTTTGGCGAAGGCAATAGCTTACAGATCCGTGATGAAAGCATTAAAAATGTTCATATTCGCGGTGGTCGCGGCGGTGAAGTTTTGTACATGGTTGATGGAATGCCCGTTACCCACCCTCTTTACGGCGGTCGTAATGTATTGGAATTGAACGTTGTTGATGTAGAAGAAGTAGAACTTTTAACCGGCGCATTCAGCGCTGAGTATGGTCAGGCACAGTCGGGAGTAATCAATATTACGACACGATCCGGTGGTGATGATTTTATGGGAGGTGTTGAATATAAAACGGATTTCTTGAATCCTTCAAGCGCAATGTATAATCTAAGTTATACATCTTTTTATCTTGGCGGGCCGGAATATATCACCCGTAAATTGTTACCAAAGTTGGGCATCAGGATACCTGGAAAAATGAATTTTTTCATATCCGGTAATGGGAATATGACCAACACAGCTTATAATAACAACAGAATCAGAGAAGAAGTTTCTATTTTAGGGATTAGGTTTAATGAAAGGCAGGATAATTCCCTCAATTTAAACGGAAAACTGGATTGGATGCTATCTCCTCAACTTAAGCTTGCTTTGAGTTATCACGGATCCTGGAAAAAATGGAGCCGTTTTGACTGGGTATGGAAAAATAATCCCGATAATATGGCAGATTATTCTCGTGATACTCAAAATTTTGGTTTAAGATTTAATCATACTATTTCAAATTCTACTTTTTACAACCTGAACTTTAGCTACATGACGGTTGATTACCGGTCTTCTTTAAATGATTTGAAACCCTATGAATTTTGGACTTTTTATGCCGATAGCGCCGGCTATGCAAACGGGATTGGTTATGATTATTATACATGGAATGCATATTTTTCAGGCAGACCTTATGAATTAAAAAGTAATATACAATCCCCCACAACTGATCTTTCAGGATTCTTTGACCCGACCGGGTATGAAAATATTTGGCGTAATGATGAAACCGGTTCTTTTTCCTTCAGAGGAGATATCTCTTCGCAAATTCATTCGGAACATTTAATTAAAGCCGGCATGGAGGTTCAATATCATGATATTCAATATGTTGATATTCAGGATGGCGGTACAAAATTGTCCTATTATGGTATGTGGAAATACATGGGTGAAGGGCACGAAATGGTTCCTCCTCCGGGGCCTTATTCGGAATTTGGCCAAACGCGCTGGGTTTTTGATACCAAACCTTTAATGGGTGGGTTTTTTGTTCAGGATAAATTTGAGATGGAAAGTTTAATCATTAACGCCGGTATACGTTTTGACTGGTTTATGCCTGGAGAATCAGTTTTTACAGATTCTTATAAAGAGCAATGGGAGGCTGCTACCGGCCAGAAAGCCGATTGGAAAAAGTTCAGATATAAGATTAGCCCGCGGTTTGGAATATCTTTCCCGATTTCAGTACGAACGGTATTATTTTTCTCCTATGGCCATTTTAACCAATTACCCGAACTTCAGTTCTTTTATCGCGATCCATACTCGGGTGGTTTTACAGGAAACCCGGGTCTGGATTATGAACAAACCATCCTATATGAATTCGGTTTAACCCATCAATTTGCTAAGGATTGGGCTATTGATGTTAAGAGTTATGCCAAGGATATTTCTAACCAAGTGGGTACAATCCAAACAGTCGCAGCTCTTGGCCTGCCTGTTTATTTATATGATAACAACGGCTATTCACGGGCCCAGGGTATTGAATTTGAACTAATTAAACGATATTCATACCACTTTTCAGGAAAAGTAACATATACTATGCAATGGGCTAAAGGTTATTCATCTTCTGCTTTCGATGATTATATCCGCTCGCAAAACAATTTCCCCAATCCAATTCGGGAACGTTCCACGAGCTGGGATATCCGCAACCAGGTCGTGTTGCAAAGTACGATCAGTTCATTCAAGAATGATCCGATAAACCTGTTTGGTTTTAACCTGCCCGATTATTGGGACATCACCGTGCTATACAGATTTGCGACCGGTCAACCTTATACTCCGGGAACAAACGATCCTGCAGAAGCCCAGAAAAAGGAAAATACTGCGAAGAGTCCCTCAACTATGACAACAGACTTGAAAATCAGAAAATCATTCGACATAATGGGAATGCAACTTTCGCTTCTCGCCGAGATATTTAATCTTTTTGATCAAAAAAATGCCCAATTAGCTTATGGTTTTAACACCTGGAGCGGAAAACCCTATAAATACGGCGATATTTATCAAAAGACAAATCAGTATTTTGATTACTATAATATGTACCGCTTGATGGATCCCCGACAGTTTTCATTAGGCCGATATATAAAATTGGGATTAACTATAAATTGGTAAGGTTAAGAATTGCATAGACAATCAAATATGATATGCTGCTGAAAAAGTTTGCGTTTAACTAAGAGACAATTATGACTAAAAATAGATTCTGGCAAGTATTAATTTTTCTAATGATAGGTAATGCAGTATTTGCTCAACGTATAACGCTTGACTGGAAATTGCACGATGTAGGCGCTGTTAAACAGGTAGTTACAAATATGGGCACTTTATGGCGTGGTGCAACGGATTACCCTGGATTGCTCTATTGTGAATATCCGTTAAACAGCAACGAAGAACATATAGGTGCGGGTGGTATATGGATTGGAGCCATAAGCAATGGGGACACGCTTGTTTCTTCTGCAGACCGCTACCGCGAATTTTATCCCAGTGGTGCATTGGATGATACAATTTGGGTTGTAGGTAGAGGTGATACGGTTGATATTCCTTACTGGCCAGGCTATATCGGAGTTTCGGATCAAGATTTTATCTGCCGTTACAGTGATTATAATAAACTTAATATTGCAAATCATCATCCTCTTTATTTGGATGTTATTCAAACCAGTTATGCCTGGGGTTCATCACCATTAGATGAAATGATTGTATATACCTATTATATAATACCGACAAAATATGATTTAGAAAATGTTTATATCTGTTTTTGGTTAGATGCAAATGTGGGCTATCGATCTACCGGTTGGGATTTTGCCCTTGATGATATGTCGCATTATATTCCTGAGATGAATATGGCCTATGCAATCGATCCTCCCGGTGGTGTGGATGAAGTGGCAATCAGTCCTATCGGTATTAAAATATTTCCGCCGGAAGAACTTGATCCCGCTTCTTTAGATTGGACATTTAATTGGTACGGCGCCGGAGAAGGTCCCCCAAGCGCCAATGCAGAATTATATCAGGAAATATCGAGTGGTGAAATTAAGAGCGATCAGCTAACTAGTAACGGTTCTGAATTTATACTTGTTTTCGGGGTTTTAAATTTGGCTGTGGGCGATACGGCAAAATTCATGGTCGGTGAAATTGTAGGAGTAGGTTTGGACGGCGTGAAAAAAAATGCCGTTCAGTTAGATTGGCTGGTAGATAAGAAATTTGAAATTCCTTCTCCACCTCCGGTTCCTCCCTTACGTGTCGAAACGCAATCACATAAAGCGATTTTGAGATGGAATGCATTAGAGGGTGATACAGATCCCGAAACCTATCAGGATCCAAACCGGGCAGATAGTGTGGCTCAGCCTTTCGAAGGGTACCGGATTTATAAAAGCTCACAAAGCGCAAACGGTCCC
>JAUVIB010000261.1 GCA_030592985.1 Calditrichaceae bacterium
GTTTACAATAAAAGTAACTCCGCCTTCTGGTGTTTCTTATATCTCGATGGTCTATCCGGGAACCATAACCGGTAACGGACCTTCCTTAAATAGCCGGGGAATTATCCAAACCACAAATTATATTAGCAGCACAAAGAGTGAAATTGGTTTGCCGCGTTATGTCATTGGCCGGGCGATTTTAGAAGCAAAAGATTTAAAAGAAGCCATTCAAATTGCTACATCTGAACCGCGTGCCTATCCCTATCACCATCATCTCGCCAGTATTGATGATAAAAGATACGCATCGCTTGAAACCATTCCCGGTGCATCCGGGGTAAAATCTCCGAATGGGATTTATTTTCACACCAATCATCTTTTATTTGAAAATACAAAGGATTACAAATTTCAGGATCAGGAATATAAAAACAGCTCATCTCTTTCCCGGTACATTGTAATTAATGAGAGATTAAATCAACTTGAAACTAATAATCTTCAGCCGGACTCGATGTTATCCATTTTATCTTCTCATAAAAGGAAACCATATTCACCTTGCCGCCATCCTCAGGGAGATATTTTAGGACAGACACTTGGAACCGCATTTTTTGATATCAATGAGGGACGGTTTTATTTATATAAAGGAAATCCGTGCGAAGCAGTTAAAAATAATAAATATATCACCTTTGGATTCTAATTTCATAGTATTCTCAGAGGGTGGTCACTATTCATCCAATAGAAAGTAATAATTGCAGGAAAAAAAATATTATATTTTCTTCTACCATCATAAAGGGATACAGAACTAAAAACAATTAACTGCCATGTTTTAAATTATCGGTTAAGCCGGATTGGAATACACTTATCATGAAATTTATTATTTTTCTGCTGTTTTTTATTTGGGGATGTACCCAATCCCACCATAGCGACCGTTTAATAAACATTATCCCGCAACCCATAAAGATTACTGAGAAAGAGGGCGTATTTTTACTAAGCTCCAATACCAAAATCATATCAGCATCGGAAACATCTAATGAAGCAGATTATCTGTCTGCAATTCTGGAAAATTCTTTTGGTAAAAGCCTGATTATTGAAACCACAGGAGACTCTGGAATTATCCTCAAATTGAATAGTAAGCTGAAAAGTAAAATTGGGGAGGAAGGATATATTTTTAATTCATCTCCCAAAAATATTATTATTGAATCTGTAACACCACACGGCATTTTTAATGGTATTCAAACTTTGAGACAACTTTTACCGCCTGAATTTGAGCATAAGAGAGACGAAAAAAAATCCACACAAATTAAAGCGCTAAAAATATATGACAAACCGCGTCGTCCCTGGCGTGCTTTTATGCTGGATGAAGCCCGATACTTCAAAGGTATCAATGCTGTAAAATTGCTTTTAGAGCAAATGGCGCTTCATAAAATGAATATTTTTCACTGGCATCTTGTGGATGATCAAGGCTGGCGAATTGAAATCAAAAAGTATCCAAAACTGACTAAAATCGGTTCAAAACGTAAAAACAGTATGCTTAAAGGATGGGATAGTCATATTTATTCAGGTATACCTCATGAGGGATTCTATACTCAGGAAGAGATTAGGGACATTGTACAATATGCGGCAGAAAGACATATTACCATTGTTCCGGAGATTGAAATGCCCGGACATTCTGCTTCAGCAATTGTTTCTTATCCCTGGCTTGGTACATCAGGGATGATAACTGAAGTACCAAGCCGTGTTGGAGGTGATTTTGATATTTATAACGTAACCGACTCAAGAGTCGAACAGTTTATCAAAGATATACTTATTGAAGTTATGGCCTTATTCCCAACAAAAATTATACACATCGGCGGAGATGAAGTTGATTTTACCATATGGAAAGAATCAGAAAGTATATCTGAGTATATGAAAAAGAACGGGTTGAAATCGCCTGCTGATTTACAAATCAATTTTACAAATAAAATCTCAAAATTTATAGAATTTCATGGACGCCGTATGATGGGTTGGAATGACATCCTTGGAGGTGCCAGTATCCATGATTATCAATCCGCTGAAGATGTAAAAACATCACAGACGCTTGCTTCTAATAGTATCATCCATTTTTGGAAAGGAGATTTGAAACTGGTGAATAGTGCCGTAAAAAGGGGATATGATGTCGTTAACTCATTGCATACGGAAACATATCTGGATTATAATTACAAAAGTATTTCCCTTGAAAAAGCATATAATTATGATCCCATTCCTGAAGGGATTGATTCAAAATATCATAATAGGATTTTAGGTCTGGGATGCCAGATGTGGGGTGAATGGATTCCAACGGAGGAACGAATGGAATATCAGGTTTTTCCCCGTTTAAGCGCTTATGCGGAAGTGGGTTGGTCTGATAAATCTTCTAAAAATTATAATGATTTTAAAACATGATTGGAATCCATGAAAAAAAGTTGGAATATCCTTGGAATTCACTTTGCCAATGAAGAAAACCGCTAATAAAACATCTCCTTTAAAATCGGATATATTTTAGAGACATTGACAGAATAAGTATTTTAATAGTGAATGTAACAATTGGGATTAATTAAACCTAAAAAGCCCTGTAATTATGGTGAATTACAGGACTTTTAATTTTAAACCATTATTTTGCTCTATTCGCTTCTATATCAATTAGAATCGGCTTACCGAAACCAAGCTTCTTTAATGGTTTAAGCTGTGTTTTAGCATCGCCAACGATTAAATAACTCATTTTATTCGGCCTGATATATTTCTTTGCCAACTCTTTCTCTTTGGCCACAGTCATTTCTCTGATAACTTTTTCCTGATCTTTTACATAATCAAAAGGCAGGTTGTAATTGGCGATATTGTTTAACATTTTGATCAGGGCGCCTAAGGTTTCGAACCGCCTGGTATTCGAATTAATTAGGGCGTCTTTGGTAAATTGCAGGTCTTTTTCTGTAATGGAGTCCGCATATTTACTCATCAAATCTTTAAATATCTGTACCGATTCCAGAGTATATTTTGATTGCACAGCAGCGGAAGCCGTAAATGGTCCGGGAAATTTTGTACCGAAAAAATCGCTCCACACGTAATATGTATAACCTTTTTCTTCGCGTAGTACCATATTCAATATACCGCTAAAAGCGCCGCCTAACATATAATTCATCACATAGGCCGGGTAAAAATCAGGGTCAGTGCGGGCAAGCGTGAGATATCCGATACGGATTTCAGATTGTAATGAACCCGGGACGTCAACAAAATATACTTTTGCCTTAGTCGGCAGTTTGGGATAGGTTAAATCGGGAATAGCAACATCGTTCGCTTGCCATGTATCTGTCAGCTTACTAAAAGATTCCTGCACTTTATTTTTTGATATATCACCCGCGATGGAGAGATGGGCCAGTTTCGGCGTTATATATTGTGTATAGAAATTTTTTAAATCATCTATAGTGATATTCTGAACAGATTCCACACTTCCCAGTGAACTATTTGAAAGGATATTATCCTTGCCGTATACAAGTTTAGCGTAGACATTCTCGGAAATAGCTTCCGGCATAAAGCTTTCGCGGTTGATTTCTTCGACTGTTTTTTTCTTGACACGATCAAATTCTTTTTCATCCCAACGTGGTTCAAGAAGAATTTCTTTAACCAAAGCAACCACATCGTCAAATTTTGATTTTAGACAGTTTACATTAATAACGATGGATTGTTTCTTCGTATACATACTGATGTTAGCGCCGAGGTTGTCAATCGCTTCTTCTAACTCTATGGGTGTTTTATTCTTTGTACCCTGCATTAATTCATCGGTTAGTAGATTGGCAACGCCGATTTTATTGACGTCATCAAGAAGCAGACCGCCCTTTATAACGATTGAAAAATTAATCAGTGGAAGTTCATGCTGTTCAATACCGTACACTTTCAAACCGTTTTTATATATGTCAGTCCATACCTGAGGTATCTTTAACAAAGGATCGGGACCGAGAGGAGGTTCCTGCGAACGGTCAAAATTAGATTCTATCTTTTCAACGACAATTTCTTTGATCGGTTTTTCGGGTTTAATGATTTTATCTTCATCGATATGAAATAGCTTAGCGTCTTTAACCGCAAGGGTACTTTGACCTTTGGGAACGAAATTTAGTTCTACGAAATGTTTACCCTTGATATATTTATTGTAAACAATCCAGATATCATCTATAGTTACGGCAAGTATACGGTTCAGGTCTTCCGTTAAGAAATCAGGAGAACCGCCGTATTCGTTATATAGCGCCAGTTGGTAAGATTTGCTTAAGACACTGGAAAGGTCGTTATAAAAACCGGTCTCAATTTTTATTTTAATACGATCTAAATCTTCTTGTGTAAATTTTTCTTTTTCAAAGAGGGTCAGGGACTCAAAAACCGCGTTTTCCACATCCTTTAGATTCTTTCCGGGAAACGTCCGTACCTTGAAAGTAAACTTTCCCGCGATTTCAGCACTGGATTGTCGTGAGGAAACGGAAGGAGCTAGTTTTTCTTTTTCTACAATAATTTTATATAGAGGCGCTTTTTTGCCATCGCTTAATAGTTCACTGAGAAAATCAAGAGCGTATGAATCTTTAGTGAACTGTTCGGCAGTAGGGAATACCATTGTTATTTCAGGAGATTTCGCGAAATTATCTTCGTAATATACCTTTTTTGTTTCAGATAGTGTAACAGGCTGCGGTTTTGGATTTTGTACTTCAGGAATGGATTTTATTTCACCATAATATTTTTCGACCAATTTTTTTGTATTCGCAATGTTAATATCACCGGCAATAACAAGCGTTGCATTATTTGGACCATACCATTTTTTAAAAAAGTTATGTACATCTTCTAATGAAGCTTTCTGTAAATCTTCCATAGAACCGAAAACATCCCAGTTGTAAGGATGACCCTCAGGGTAAAGAAGTTTTCCAAGGATGAAATAGGAATGTCCATAGGGGCTATTATCATCCATCTGTCTTTTTTCATTCATTACAACGTCTTTTTGATTGTTAAAAGCTTCCTGGGTCACGGCGGGCAATAAAAATCCCATGCGGTCGGATTCAAGCCATAAAACTTTTTCCAGGGCATTTTTGGGAACGACCTCATAATAAAATGTTCCGTCTTTCCATGTTCCGCCATTTAGGGTCCCGCCAGATCTATGTATAATCTTGACAAACTGATCCTTCACCACATGCTGCGATTCCTGAAACATCATATGTTCAAATAAGTGAGCAAGCCCTGTTTTTCCCAATGATTCTCGATTAGAGCCCACATGGAATATAATGGCCACAGCCGTAATAGGATCAGATTTGTCAATATGAAGCACAACCTCTAACCCATTGGAGAGTATGTATTTCTCATAGTCAATTTTAAAATCAGTTTTTTTCTCGTTACTGCATGAA
>JAUVIB010000318.1 GCA_030592985.1 Calditrichaceae bacterium
ATAAAAATAATAAATTCATGCGGCGAATAAAGCTAATTATCGAGTATGATGGTACCGGTTATGCAGGCTGGCAGTATCAAAAAGCACAACCAACGATTCAATTTGCAATAGAGAATGCGCTGCAAGTTGTTTTTAAAGAGAGAATTCAGGTTATCGGGGCCGGCAGAACAGACGCAGGTGTTCATGCCCGCGGACAAGTTGCTCATTTGGATATTCCGGAATATAATTTGTTTAAATTAAAAAGGTCTCTTAACGGATTACTCTCAAAACAAATTGTTATAAAAAATATTGATTATTGTGAAGAAAATTTTCAGGCACGTTTCAGCGCTATTGCCCGCCGGTACCGATATTATTTATCCCCGGAAGTAGTTGCAATTAATCGACATCAGACTTGGTATTACGGGTATCCATTAAATTTAAGACTGATGCAGATTGCCTCTGAAATAATAGGGGAGACAGAAAATTTTCAGGCCTTTTGTAAAATAAAGAGTGAAGTTAAGCATTATATTTGTACTATTATTGAGAGCAAATGGTTTTACAAAGATACTTTGCTGATATATGAAGTAAAAGCTAATCGTTTCCTGCACGGCATGGTTCGGGCATTAGTGGGAAGTATGATAGACATTGGCCAGGGGCGCATATTACTGGAAGAATTCAGGCATATTATTGACGAGAAAGACAGAACCCGGCTGCAATTAACGGCTCCGGCCAAAGGCTTAATACTAGAAGAGGTTGAATATTAATCCTTCAAAAAATCGTATTAAATACTAAAGTTAAGTTGCAAATAAAAACAGTAACTATTAAAAATAATTAGTAACAGAGTATTAAAGGAGTAGAAGGAATGAAGTTTTTTATCGACACAGCGAATATTGATGAAATAAAAGAAGCAGCCAGTATTGGCCTTTTGGATGGAGTCACCACTAATCCAACACTGCTTTCCAGAGTTGAAGGTAAACCGGAAGATATTTTTAAGGCGATTTGTGATGTTGTAGACGGTCCTGTTTCTGCTGAAGTGATTTCTTTAGATTGGGAAGGGATGATACGTGAAGGGAAGGAACTCGCTAAGTTACATAAAAACATTGTAGTAAAAATTCCCATGACTAAAGATGGTTTAAAAGCTGTAAAAGCTCTTGCTTCTGAAGGTATCAAAACAAACGTAACGTTGGTTTTTACAGCAATTCAAGCGCTTCTTGCTGCTAGAGCGGGGGCATCCTTTATCAGTCCTTTTGTTGGAAGATTAGATGATATTTCCACACCGGGTATGCAAATTATTAGCGATATAGCTCAAATTTTCGAGAATTATGGAATTGAAACCGAAATAATTGTAGCCAGTATCAGAAATCCTATACATGTTATGGATGCGGCCTTAATGGGGGCTGATATCTCTACAATTCCGTTTAAAGTGATTGAGCAGTTGTTAAAGCACCCGTTAACCGATAGAGGTATTGAAAATTTCTTGGCTGATTGGGAAAAAGTTAAAAACAGATAGGTTGATTAAAGTTGAATTATAAATTGATTATAAATGCAATTATATTTCTTTTAATTGGTATTTTTCTCGGTATTTATTCGGGAGACTTAAGAGGTCATTCGAATGATAATCTCGTGGATAGTGTACAGACGGAGGTAAAGTCACAAGAGGAAATGGATGCATCTCCTCAGCCGGTTAATGAATCGGCTCAAAGTAGCTGCGAGAATGCCATCACAAAAGCCGTAAAAATGGTTAGCCCTGCGGTTGTTTCCGTTAATGTTACCGCAGTGAGAGAGTATACACAAAGGAATCCCTATTATATAGACCCTGCTTTTCGTAAACTGTTTCCGGAGTTGTTTAGAGACCGCAAATATTTAGAAAAAGTTAAATCATTAGGCTCCGGCTTTGTAATATCATCTGACGGCTATATTTTAACCAATGAACATGTGGTCGAGAATGCTGTGGAAATAGTGATAGCTTTCAGCAATGGAATCGAATTTAAGGCTGAGATAATAGGAGTAGACGCTCTTTCTGATATTGCATTGCTAAAGATTAGTTCACAAAACCTTCCGTATATAAAATTTGGTGATTCCCAAAATATGCTGATAGGTGAATGGGCTATTGCTTTTGGTAATCCATTCGGATTATTTTATAAAAGACAACCAACGGTAACGGTTGGTGTGATTAGTGCACTTCATCGTAATTTTGGGAAACTTGTTTCGAATCGTATTTATCAGGATATGCTGCAGACCGATGCATCTATTAATAGCGGCAACAGTGGTGGACCCTTGTGCAATGCGGATGGTAAAGTTATTGGTATTAACACTTTTATCTATTCAAATACCGGTGATGCGGGCGGCTCTGTCGGTATCGGATTTGCAATACCGATACATCGTGTACAGAAAAAACTCGATGATCTTAAGTTGAAACATAAAGTAGACAGAAATTATTGGACCGGTATGTACTACTCTAATCTAAATACCTATCTCGCAAGAGAGCTGGAATATAAAAAAAATACGGGAATTTATATAGCAAGAATCGAACGAGGAAGTCCGGCGCAAAAAGCAGGAGTGAAATTGGGTGATATTATTGTAAAGGTATATGATAAACCGGTTAAAAATTTCACGGATATTGAGAATGCTATATTTTTAATAGATCCAAAAGTTGGTGAAAAACTTAAAATGACCGTTTGGCGAGGCGGGAGGGAGATAGAAATTAATATTGTCTTAGAAAAACGTATGAGAAGTTGATAGTATCTCTTCTTAATCATTAAGTCTATTATTCCGCTTAATAATGATATGTGGTTATAATCATTTACTTTTTTTTACATATAATAAATGGAGGGTTAGATTTGCAAGATAAAATTCTTATTCAAAAAGGGAAATCGAAAAATGTATATCAGGAAAACGGAAGCGACCGTATAATTTTAGAATTTAAAGATAATGAAAACCGCTTTGATGGTGAAGTGAAAGCAAAATTTCCTGAAAAAGGGAACTTTAAAAGCTTGATTTCCGGTACTGTTTTTGAGTACTTATCTGGCTATAATATCCCAACACACTTAATAAAAACAAACGGTGGTCGTGAAATAATTGTAAAAAAATTGGATATGATTCCGATTGATATCTATATTTACAATTATGCGATTGGCAGACTAAAGAAAAAATTTAATTTAAAATCGGGACAATTATTAAAATATCCGGTAATTGAATATTATTTAAAAGAAGGCGATTTGGCTGGTACCATGATTTCTGAGTCTCATGCTTACGCTTTTGAATATGTAAGTCCTGATGAAATGAGACACATTTCAAGAATAGCAGCTAAAATAAACGCCGTTCTTAAGACATTTTTTGAAAGACGTAAATTGAAATTAATTAATTTTAAATTGGAATTTGGAAGATATCAGAATCAGCTATATCTCGGGGATGAGTTTACTCCGGATGTCAGCAGAATTTGGAAAATGCTGGATGATGAAAAGTTGGATAAATCTTATTATAAATTCGATAAAAGCAATGCCCAAAATTCTTATGAAGAATTAACTCATTTAATAACAGGGGTATAAATTGATTACAAAAGATGGGTATAAAATAATAATTTCCTTTGGATTGATGTTTGTCTTGTTGTTAACTATTTCATTTTGTTCTCAATCATCGGTACTCCAAATAGTATCTATTCTTATGTTTTTGCTCTTTGTTTTTAGTCTGTTCTTTTTTAGAAATCCTAACAGAGTTATTGTGTTAAATGAAAATCAAATTTTGTCGCCTGCTGACGGTACAGTTATTAAAATTGCACTTGTTGAAGAATCGGAATTTTTTAAAGAAAAAGTCATGTTGGTTAGCGTATTTATGTCTGTTTTTAATGCGCACATCAATCGTATTCCCATAAGCGGAAAAGTTACTTATTTGAAATATAAAAAAGGGAAATTCCTTGCCGCGTTTGCTGATGCGGCTTCTGAAATAAATGAACAAAGTATCATCGGTATTGAATCAGGAGATAAAAAAGTTTTATATAAACAAATTGCCGGTCTAATTGCCCGAAGAGTAATATACAGGCTTAAAGTTAGGCAGGATGTGAATCAGGGGGATTTGTTTGGGATGATCAAATTTGGTTCACGGCTGGATATATTGATGCCGGCATCGGCTAAGGTAAAAGTAAAATTAAAAGAAAAAGTTAAAGGTGGTTTGTCAATTATCGGAGAATTTAAATAAGTGAAAGTATCCAAAAGTATTTTTCCAAGTTTTGTAACTGTCGGCAATATGTTTTGTGGGTATATGGCTGTTATTTTTGCTTTAGTTAATCATGATCTGATTTCCGCTTCCTGGATGATTGTGCTTGCGGCTTTCTTAGATACGATGGATGGGAAAGTTGCCAGAATGACTAATTCCTCAAGTCAATTTGGTGTTGAGTATGATTCACTTGCAGATGTTATATCATTTGGGTTTGCTCCTTCAATTTTGATATATAGTTTTTTCTTTTCAGAATGGAATATGGTGGGCCTTTTTATTAGTTTTTTTCCTCTTCTGTTTGGTAGTATTCGTTTAGCCCGGTTTAATACTAAATTAATAGGTTTTGATAAAGCTCATTTTGTGGGATTGCCAATACCGGCTTCCGCGTTAAGTTTAGCGGCATATGTAATACTGGTAAATACATATTTTCCCGGGAAAATTTATCCCAAAATACTTCTTACATTGACCCTGATCGTGTCAATATTAATGGTGAGCACTATTCGATATGAGAAATTTCCAAAGATGTC